>CAYQMQ010000070.1:0-9799 GCA_964418395.1 uncultured Actinomycetota bacterium | reverse complement strand
CGTCGAGCATGACCTGGGTGATCTGCTCGAGCCGCGCCATGGACCGGCGCGAGAGGGCATCGGGGTACAGGACCCAGTAGGCGATCGTGCGCTGCTGGTACAGCCCCGGGCAGGTGGACAGAAACAGGTCCAGCGCGGCGGCTTCGTCCCAACGCTGCGTAACCTCGGACAGCCCGTCGATGATGTAGCTGGTCCCGGGTCCCCAGTCCAGGCCCATCCGCAGCAGAGCGCGACCGACCGCTGCCGGATCGATTCCGTCCGTGGGGCGCTCGACCCGCATCTGTGCGGGCACCACGTCGTCGGACGGCGGATCCTCCCGGCAATCGAGCAACACGAACCGCTCGGCGTCCCAGACGTCGCCGAAGCGATCGAACACCGTGCGGGGCGCGTCATGGAACGTCGCGTACACGAGACGGGCCTGCCCCCCGGCGGCACGCAGGGCCCCCGCCAACAGCGGCGCCACCGCCTCTTCCGACGAAGCCCGAACGACCACGTTGTCACCGATCCGCAATCCGCCGATCAGCTCGTCAACGGGCTCGAACCCGGTGGTGGGCGTGAGCATCCCGACTCCTTGCGCCTCGCTGCGACCGACCGCAAGCCTAGGCTTCGGTCCCGCCCCCGGCTCTGACCCGAGCCGCGGAGACGGCGCGGTGATCACCCCGCGGGGCCACCGAAATGAGCCACGCACGGCGAGCGCTCGACGGAGGCCTCCAGATGCTCGGCGGTCAGCGGGTTGCCGAGGGCGTCGAGCGCGCCCTGCAAGAGCCCGAGATGGACCGAGCAGACGACGTCGGGGTGCCGCTGAGCGACCTCCAGGAAGGGACACCGCCACAACAGCAGGCGGGTGCCGTCCTCCTCGTCGAGCTCAGGCTCAAACCCCAAGCGGTCGAACAGCCCAGCGACCCGGCGCCGCGCTTCGTCCGGGCCCACGTCGGCGAACCGGCGTGGGCGGTCGGTGAGGTGCTCGCCCCACACGCGACCGGCGGCGGTTCCCTGTGCGGCTGGATCACCGGCCGTGTGCGCCACGTGGCTGGCCAGCACCTCGGCGAGCAGCCGGTAGCCCTCTACCCCATGAGGCGGCCCCTCCCCCTGGCGGGGCGACCCCTCGCCCTCGCGGGGTGGCCCCTCCGCAGTGGCGCGGTACAGGACGCGTGGGCGGCCCGGTGCCGTGCGCGTCTCCCGCTCGGATTCGACCAGTCCGGCTTCCCTCAACACCTCGAGGTGGGCGCGCACCGTCGTGAGGTGCAGATTCACCTGCTCGGCCAACTCGCGAGCGCCGAGCGGCGTGTCGGCCGCCGTCAGCGCGCGCAGCAGGCGCACGCGGGTGTCCTGCGACAGCGCGCGATGCACCGTCGCATCGATGCCCGCCGTGGGCGCCGGCTCCCCCTCGTTCACGCTCTGGCTCCGCGCCGAACCTCACTCCCAGTTGGCGACCTTGGGGTGGTCGACGTCCAACGCCCCGACTTGCGCGGCACCCCCCGGCTCACCGAGCCCGGTGACCTCGTCGCCGAAGAACTCCCGGTTGATGGCGATGAACTCGTGCCACTCCTCGGGCGTGTCGTCCTCGTAGCTGATGGCGTCGACGGGGCAGACCGGCTCGCAGGCGGCGCAGTCAATGCACTCGTCGGGCTGGATGTACAGCATCCGCCCGCCCTCGTAGATGCAGTCGACCGGGCACTCGTCGACGCAGGACTTGTCCTTCACGTCGATGCAGGGCTCAGCGATCACATAGACCATGTTCCAGGCTCCTTCGGGCGCCGGCCGTTCGGTGGTCGGTCCTGTTTTTTTCATGCCGTGCACCCCGCAAATTAGCAGGCTGGTGTGGGGGTCGGCAGCGGCCTCAGCCGTCGGTGACCACCCGGCGGGCGAGATCAATGGCCATCGAGGCCGCCATGCGCTGCACCTCGATGCGCTCGGTGGTGGGCAGCACGCGGCGGCGGACGTGGCGGGCGCCGTCCCACACCGCTGCCACCGCCGTGCCGACCTCCGCTCCGCCCTGGGGCTCCGGGCCGGCCACGCCGACCACGGCCAGGCCGACGTCGGCGTGGCACCGCCGCGCGGCACCCTGGGCCATCGCCGCGGCGACGTCGTCGTCGATCGGGCCACGTGCGTCCAGCAGCGCCGGGTCGACGTCGGCAAGCTCGGCTTTCAGCTGGGAGTTGTAGGTCAGCACGCCACCGCGGAACCACTGGCTGGCTCCCGGGATCGCGACCAGCCGTTCGGCCACGCGCCCGCCGGTGACCGACTCGGCGACCGCCAGCGTCCGGCCGGACTCGGTGAGGAGGCGGGCGAGCTGGTGCTCGGGGCCCTCGTCGTCGAGGCCGGCCACGCCGCGGCCGAGGCGGTCGACGACGGCGTCGACCACCGGTTGGGCCCGCTCCCAGGCCTCGTCGCGGGTGGGGGCCTGCGCGGTGACCCGCACCCGGGTTTCGCCGCCCGAGGCCAGCAAGGCGATCGTCGGCACCCGCCGGGCCTCGTCGTTCCCGCCGGGCTCGGGCTCGCCGCGGGCGACGTCCAGCTCCGCGATGACGTCGTCGACGGCCGCAGCCACGTGCGACTCCCCCATGCCGGCGGTGTGCACCACGCGGCTGACGGTGGTCATGGTGCCGGCCGCCTTGCGCAGCGCTGGCAGCAGGTCCCGCTCGGCCATGCGGCACAGCTCCCATGGCACGCCCGGCAGGCACCACACCTCGGCGCGTCCCGACTCGGAGACTGCGGGTGCCGTCGGCACGTCGACCACGAAGCCGGCTGCGGTGCCCACCGGCCACACGACACGCGCGCCGGCGGGCAGGTCGGCTTGCACCAGGTTGTTGTCGGGCATGTCGCGGCCCGAGGCGGCGAACCGCTCGCGCAGATGCGCCAGCAGGTCGTCGCGGCGGTCCAGCCCGACCCCGGCGAGCTCGGCCACGGCGAAGCGGGTCAGGTCGTCACGGGTGGGGCCCAGGCCCCCGGAGACCACGACCACGTCGGCGCGGGCCGCGGCGGCGCCCACGACGTCGACCATGCGCCGGTGGTTGTCGCCGACGGTGGTGTGGCGGTGCACATCCACCCCGATCTCGGCCAGGCGCGCCGACAGCCACGCCGAGTTGGTGTCGACGTTCTCCCCGAGCAGCAGCTCGGTGCCCACGGCGACGATCTCAGCCCGCATCGATGGCCCGCTTGCCGCCGCGCACGGCGTAGTCGACGCCGCTGATGACCGTGAGGGCCACCGCGAGCCACAGCAGGGCGGTGCGCACGTCGGCGGCCACGCCGGGGGGGACGTAGGCGATAACCGCCGCGATCTGGCTGATCGTCTTGGCCTTGCCGAGCCGGCCGGCGCTCATGACGACGTCGCGGCGGACCAGCCACCAGCGTTGGAAGGTCACGCCGACTTCGCGGATCACGATCACGACCACCGCCCACCACGGGAACGGGCCGGTGAAGGCGAGCACGGCGAGGCTGCCGATGATCAACACCTTGTCGGCGGCGGGGTCGGCCAGCTTGCCCCACCGGGTGGGGCCGAGGAACCGGCGGGCCACCCAGCCGTCGATCGAGTCCGTCACCGCGGCGAACGCAAAGATCGCCAGCGCCCACCAGCGGGTGGCGTCGGTGCCGATCAGCAGCAGCGCGGCGATGACGGGCACCAGCCCCACCCGCAGCAGCGTGAGCGCGTTCGCGGGGTTGCGCCAGCTCGTCACCGCCTCGGCGCCCGCCGGAACGCGCGCGCCCGCGCCGTCGCCGCTGCCCTCCGGCCTCATCGAACGTCCCCCCGGCGTGGTCAGGCGCCGGCGGCGAGCAGCCGGCGGGCGGCGGGCAGGGCGCTGGCCGCCGGCTCGGCGATCAGGTCGACTCCGTCGGTGGCCACCACCCGGGCGGGCACGAGGTCGCCAGCGGTGAGCGCCTCAGGGACCACCCCCCGCAGCCGCACCTCGCCGTCGGATTCGGGGCCCTCGCGGTGGCTGCGCCCGATGGCCGCGCCCGCGTCGGCCTCGTCGCCGGCGCCTTCGATCAGCACCCACAGGTCGACGCCGATGAAGCCGCGAGCGCGCTCTTCGGCCGCGAGCTCGGCGATGGCGGCGACGTCGTCGCGGCGGGCGGCGGCCACGTCCTCGGGCACCTGGCCGGCCATGGCGGCGGAGTCGGTGCCCTCCTCGCGCGAGTAGGTGAAGAAACCGGGCCAGTCGATCTCGGCCCGCCCGAGGAAGTCCGCCAGCGCGGCGACGTCCTCGTCGGTCTCACCGGGAAAGCCCAGGATGAACGAGCTGCGGATCACCGCCGCGGGGTCGCGCTCGCGGATGCGGGCGATCAGCTCGAGGAACTCGTCAGCCGAGCCCCCGCGGGCCATGCGCCGCAGCACGGGGGCGCTGGCGTGTTGCAGCGACAGGTCGTAGTACGGCGCCACCACCCGGCTGGTGGCCATCGCCTCCAGCAGGCCGGGGGCGAGCTCGTCGGGCTGGAGATACAGCAGCCTGACTCGCTCGAGCCCCTCGATCGCGTCGAAGCCGTCGACGAGGTGGCGCAGCGCGTCCCGGCCCTCGGGCAACTCCTTGCCGTAGCTGGTGGTGTTCTCCGACACGCACACCAGCTCGCGCACGCCGCGCTCGACGAGCCAGCGGGCTTCGGCCAGCACCTCGGCGACCGGCCGGGAGCGGTGCGTGCCCCGGTACGAGGGGATGGTGCAGAAGGTGCAGGCGCGGTCGCACCCGCTGGCGATCTTGAGATACGCCCACGGGCCACGCGGTTCGGTGCGCACCGGGAAGGCGGTGGTCGGGGGCGCGCTGGGCGCGACAGCCCCGGCGTCGCCCCGCCCGGCGACGGGCATCAGCGGCAGCGCGCGATCGAACGCTGCCCCCGGCGCCGCCGGGGTCGCCGACACCGCGCTCTGAGCGTCCTCCACGACCTCGCCGAGCGGGTCGGGCGAGCCGTCGATCGCGGCGGCGACGATCCCGGGAAGCCGGGGATAGTCGCCGAACCCGATGACGGCGGCCACCTCGGGCAGCTCGTCGCCGAGGGTGTCGCGGTAGCGCTCGGCCATGCAGCCCATCACGATCACCGGGGCGGGGTCGCCGGCCCGCCCGTCAGGGTCGGCCGCGTCGAGGATCGTCTCGATCGATTCGGCGCGGGCGGCCTCCACGAACGTGCAGGTGTTGACCAGCACGCAGTCGGCGTCGGCGGGCTCGTCGACCAGCGACAGCCCCGCGTGCTGCAGCGCACCGGCGACCTGGTCGCTGTCGACGTCGTTGCGCCCGCAGCCGAGCGTGACGATCGCAACGCGGCCGGTCTCGGGCATGCGGTTGCACCCTTCGCGGTAGGCGGACGCGGCTGCGCACAGCAGGCGACGCCCGAGTATAGGCGTGTGAGCCCCGCGGGCAGATCACCGATGGCCCGGATATCGGGTCCTCAGCACGGGAATGCCGACCCGGCACCCAACGAGGAGGACCGTGATGAGCTACGCCGAACCGATGCTCGAAACCTATCCGCGCACGTTCAACTTGGACACCCAGTTGGTGGCCGAGACGGTCCGCGCGCTGTACGACTGCGCCGAGGCCTGCACCGCGTGCGCCGACGCCTGCCTGTCCGAGAGCGATCCGGCGGCGTTGAACAAGTGCATCCGCTTGGACATGGACTGCGCCGACCAGTGCGTGACGGCGGGGCGGGTGCTGTCCCGTCAGACCGAGTACGACGCGAACGTCACCCAGGCGGTGCTGCAGGCCTGCGTGCAGCTGTGCCGGACCTGCGGCGACGAGTGCTCGCGCCACGCCCAGCACCACGAGCACTGCCGTGTGTGCGCCGAGGCCTGCCGTCGCTGCGAGGACCGCTGCCAGCAGGTGCTGGACGCGATCGCCGCGTAGCGCGATGGCCGCCGGCCGGCCGACGGCCGGCCGGCGATTCGGGATCACGGGCGGGGCAGCGACTCGTCGTCGCGGCCGTCCTCGAGGGTGGGGTCGTCGACGTAGCTTGCCGTCGGGTCGGCGCTGTCCTTTTCCTCGGACATGCCGATCGGCCCGTGCGTCGAGCCGCGCAGGAACTGGCGCACCACCGGCTCGGTGCTGTTGAGCAGCTGCTCCTTGGGGCCCGCCATGACGAGGTTGCGCCGGAACAGCAGCGCGAGGTGGTCCGAGATGTTCTTGGCGGTGGGGATGTGGTGGGTCACGACCACGAACGTCGAGTCGAGCTCGGCTTTGAGCTCGAGGATCAGCTCGTTGAGATAGGCGGTGCGCACCGGGTCGAGGCCCGAGTCGGGCTCGTCGAACAACACGACCTCCGGGTCCAGCACCAGCGCCCGGGCCAGGCCGGCGCGCTTCTTCATGCCGCCGGAGATCTCGCCTGGGAAGAGCTCGATCGCGTCGGCCATGCCGACCATGTCGAGCTTTTCCATCACGACCTGGCGGATCTCGCTCTCGCTCTTGCGGGTGTGCTCGCGCAGCGGGAAGGCCGTGTTGTCGTAGATCGTCATGGAGCCGAACAGCGCCCCGTCCTGGAACAGCACGCCGAACTTCTTGCGGACCTCCAACAGCTCCTTGTTGCGCAGCGCCGGGACGTTCTTGTCGTCCACCCAGATCTCGCCGGAGTCGGGTTTGAGCAGCCCGAGCACGTTCTTGAGGAACACCGACTTCCCGGTGCCCGAGGGGCCCAGCACGACCGTGCACAGCCCCCGCGGGATGTCGAAGGTGAGGTCCTCGAGCACGGTGCGGTCACCGAAGGACTTCGTCAGGTGCCGGATGCGGATCTTGGCCTCGGCGTCGGCGGGGGTGAACCGCGATGTGGCCTCGTACCCGCCGGGCTCGGTGGGCTCGCCGGTTCCGGTAGCCGTCATGGGCGTCTCCTTCGCGGTCGGGCGCAGGTCAGGCGGTGCGCACGATCAGCACGTCACACTCGGCGTGGTGGGTCACCCGGTTCGGCACGCTGCCCAACAGGAAGCGTTGCGCCCCGGTCATGCCCCGGCTGCCCACCACGACCAGGTCGGTCTCGGCGCTGGCGGCGATCAGCGCTTCGCCGGCCGGCCCATCGACCACGTCGGTGGTCCAACCGACCCCCGAGGCCTCGGCAACCCGGGCGGCCCGTTCGACGGCGGCCTTGGCCTGCTCGTCCGCCCCGGCGCTGAGCAGCCGCAGCGAACCGCCGAGCGATGAGGTCAGCGCCACGGCCCGCTCGACGGCGAGCTGAGCGGTGTCGGAGCCGTCGGTGCCCACCAGCAGCGAGCTGGGGGGTCGGGCCGCGCGGGCGGAGGTGGTGCGCGCGATCAGCACGTCGCCGGCGGCGTGATGGCTGACCCGGTGCGGCACGCTGCCCAGCAAGAAGCGCGTGGAGTCGTTCAGGCCCCGGCTGCCCACCACGAGCACCGAGTCGGGGTAGCCGGCGGCCAGGTCGATGAGCTCCTCGGCGGGGTGGCCTTCGAGGACGGCGGTGTCCACCTCGGCGATCCCCTGGTGGCTCAGGGCGGCGGCGGCGTCCTGAGCGATCTCGGCCGCCGCCCGGTACGAGGCGCCTTGCCACTCGTCCCCGGGGCTCTCGGCCCGCAGCGAGGGCGGGCCGAGATCCGAGGGGCGGATGCGCTCGTAGACGACCGCCACCACGACCGGAACCCCCAGGACCGCGGCCATCCGCCCGGCCGCGTCCACCGCGCGCTGGGCCGTGGGTGAGCCGTCGGTGCCGACGAGCACGTGACGATACGGCGCGGCCATCAGCTCTCGCCGTCCTCGCCGTCTTCAGGCACGCCGTCGAAGCCCGGGTCGCCGGGCCCCGCGGAGGCCGCCGGGTTGAGCACCGCGATGTTGCTGGCCAACCACTCGCCGTTCTCGTGGCGCAGCGTGATGTCCATCCGCAGCTCGTCCTCGACGGGCTCGTCCCGCAGCACGTTGGTCGAGGTCTGGCGCGCCACCACGAACACCTCGGCGGTGTCGCCCTCGAGCTCTTGGAGGTAGGCCCGCTGGACCTCGCCGTCGGACTCGACCTCGTTTTCGCGCAGCGCCTGGCGGAACTCGTCGTCGAACAGGCCCGAGACCTGCTCGGCGTAGTCGCCGGTGGCAAGCTCCTGGGTGGCGGCGACCCACTGGTCGATCTCGGCGCCGCGGAAGGTGGTCACCTGCTCGGCGACCACTTCGGCGCGCTCGCGGGCGGCGTCGGCGCGGCGTTCCTCGGCGGCGATCGTGGCAGCCCAACCGAGCGAGACGATCGCGGCCAGCAGCGACACCACCGCGACCCCCCACGCCAGGCGCCACGAGCGCAACGCCCCGGCGAAACGGGCCAACGACGGTCCGCCCCCACCGTCCGCGGCAGCGTCGGCCAACTCGTCGTCCGAGTCGTTCGCTTCGTCCGAGACGTTCGAGTCGTCGGTCGCCGCAGCGTCACCGACCTGCTCGTCGGCGTCGTGGGTGTCGGTGGGATCCTGGGTCACTGGTGCTCCTTGTGGCGTGGACGGACGGTAGCGCGCAGCGCACCCCACCCCGCGGCGAGCACGCCGAGCCCGCCGAGCACCAGCGCGGCCACCGTCACGCCGCTGTCGGCCAAGCCCCGGCCGTCCGACTCGCCCTCGCCGTTGACGGCGTCGTCGCCCCCGTCGGGGTCGGCGGACTCGCGCTGTGCCACGCGGTCGTCGTCGGAACCGGCCTCGGGGGGCGGGCCGGTGTCAGCGCCGTCCGAGGAGGACTGTCCCGCGAACCGCGACTCGCGGCGCACCGGCTCCGTCCGGCCGTTCTCGGGTGCGATCACGCGCCCCTCCGGGACCGCCGGTTCGAAGTCGTGCTGGGCGGCCGCCCCGGCGCCTGCGCCGAAGGGGCTGTCGCACGCCCCACCGGGAAGCGTCGCCGGGACCGGGCGCTTCTCGGGCATGTAGCTCTGCGCGGGCGGGATCGGCTCGGTGGTGAAGTGGATGCGCTGCCACCAGTTGCCGCGGGCGTCCTGTGGGGTGATGCGGTTGATCCCCTCGAAGAACCACCGGTTGAGGCGAAGGGCCTCGGAGGCGTTGGCGAGTTGCTCGTCCTCGGCCATGTAGGCGGTCAGACCGGCGAAGTCGGCCAGCGAGCAGGAGAGGTTGGCCTGGCTGCGCTCGATGATGTCGCCGGCCTGAGCCAGCACCGGCGGGCCCGAGCTCAGCAGCTGCTCGTAGTCGGTGCGCATGTCGGTCAGGATCGCGGTGGCCTCGGTGATCTCGCCGAACAGCCGGCCGAGGGTGGCGCGGTTGTCGGCCAGCGCTGCGTTGACGCGTCGGCTGGCGGCGAAGAACCGGTCGTAGTCCTCCCCGCGGTCAGCCACGGTGGCCGAGAACCGGGCGCTGTCGTCGAGGAAGCCGCGGATGTCCTCGCGGCGGCCACGCACCCCGTCGGCCAACTCGGCGACGACCTCACCGGCCTGCTCGGGGTCGACGGGCTCGAACACCTCGGTGGCGAGCTCCAGCAGCGGCTGCACCCGGGTGGGCATCGTGACCTCGCGCGGCTCGACCTGCTCCCCCGGCTGAAGGACGTCGCCGTCGCCGTCGCCGACGGGGCGCAGGTCGAGGCGCTGCTCGCCGACGGGGCTGGAGCGCATCACGACGACGTCGACCTCGGCTGGCACCTCGACGTCCTCGTTGATGGCCATGTCCACCCGGACCCGATCGCCGACCAGGTGCACCCCGGTGACCTTGCCGATGCCGACGCCGTTGTAGCTGACCTCCTTGTCCTCCACGAGCCCGTCGCTGTTGGGCAGCTCCACGTGCAGCGGGTAGGTCGGGTCGAACAGCGTGCCGGCCAGCAGCTGCGACAGGCCGTACAGCAACAGCACCGTCGACGCCAGCGCGACGGCGGCGAGGTTGGCGAAGGCGCGGCGCGACAGCATCTAC
>CAYQMQ010000069.1:2086-9812 GCA_964418395.1 uncultured Actinomycetota bacterium | reverse complement strand
CCCTCGAGGACCTCGACGACGTCCAAAACGTCTACGCGAACTTCGACATCCCCGATCAGGTGCTCGAGAGCGTCGCGTAGCCGCTCAAGTAGCGCAGCGGTAGCGGCCTATATCAGCCGCTCAAGTAGCGCAGCGGTAGCGGCCCATATCAGCCGCGGGGAAGGACTGGCACAGCGGCGGAACGACCCGCCTGCTGGGAGTGCAACCGTCCCGCTTGCTATCCTCAGGTTGAACGCGCGTTCGCGCTCGCGTTCGCGTTTGGGTCCGCACTGGCACGCCCGGTGCCGCGGAGGCGTCATCCGCCGCGCCAGCGTTTAGGAGCTCGGAGTTGGCCAACTCGTCGTCGCCCGCCACGGGCCGGGTGCTCGGGATCGATCCGGGCCTGTCACGCTGCGGGCTCGCGGTGGTCGACGGGCCGTGCCACCGCCCCGTGGTCGCCCACGTGGGCGTGGTTCGCACCGCGCCGGAGGCTGTGGTGGGCCGGCGCCTGTCCGAGCTGCACGCCGCGCTCGGGGCCGTCGTGCGGCGCTACCGTCCGGAGGTGGTAGCCATCGAGCGAGTGCTGTTCAACGCCAACGCCCGAACCGCCATCGGTGTCGCTCAGGCTGCCGGCGTTGGGTTGCTGACCGCCGCCGACGCCGGGATCGACGCCGTCGAGTACACCCCGTCGCAGGTGAAGGCGACGGTGGCCGGAACCGGCGATGCCGACAAGCGCCAGGTCGGCGTGATGGTGGCCGCCGCGCTCGGGTTGGCTCAGGCGCCGACGCCCGCCGATGCCGCCGACGCGCTCGCCTTGGCCCTGTGCCACCTGCAGCGCAGCGGCAGGGCTGCTCCCTCGACGGGCGGGCTCGGCCCGTCCGCGCAGGCCGGGGGTCGCCTCGCTCGCGCGGCTGCCGAGGCCGGCCCGGGCGCCCCCGTGGTGGCGCCCGGTGGTCGACGGGAGGAAAGCCGATGATCGCGTTGCTGCGCGGGACCGTGGTGGAGGCCAGCGTCGACCGCATGGTGATCGACGTCGGCGGGGTGGGCTACGAGGTCCGCACCCCCCCGTCGGTGCGCGCCCGCCCCGGCGAGGAGATCTCGGTGCACACCCATCTGGTGGTCTCCGACGACGCGCTGACGTTGTACGGCTTCGCGTCGATGGACGAGCGCGAGATGTTCCTGGCCCTGACCGGGGTGAGCCGCGTGGGGCCGAAGCTGGCGCTGGCCGCGCTCGGGGCGCTGGGCGCCGAACGGCTGCGGGACGCGGTCAGCACCGAGGACGTCACCGCCCTGACCGCCGTGCCCGGCATCGGCCGGAAGGGCGCCCAGCGCCTGATCCTCGAGCTGCGCGAGACGTTGGTGCCGCGTGAGGGCGAGCCGGCCGCGGCCGACGCCGCGGTCGGCGCCGATCCCCGCGCGGAGGTCCGCCAAGCGCTGGCGGGGCTGGGCTACGCTGCCGAGGAGGCACAGGCCGCGCTCGCGGCGGTGTCCGACGACGAGGGCGACCCCGAGGTGCTGTTGCGCGCCGCGTTGCAGCAGCTGGGAGGCAGGTAGGCGATGGTGCGCCGCGACCGCGGCCCGGACGGGGACGATGGCCCACAGGGCGGTCCGGATGGGGGTGGACCCGGCGGCTTCGGCGAGGCCGGGGACACCGCCGCCGACGAGGCCGCTTACGAAGATGTGCTGGCGGCCGCGCCCGTGGTCGGCGACGCGGACCTGGACGCGTCGCTGCGCCCGCGTCGGCTGGAGGACTTCGTGGGCCAGCCACGGGTGAGCGAGCAGCTGCGGCTGGTGCTCGAAGGCGCCCGCGCCCGCGGCAAACCCCCCGACCACCTGCTGTTCGCCGGCCCGCCCGGGCTGGGCAAGACGAGCCTGGCCGCGATCGTGGCCGCCGAGCTCGACGTCGATCTGCGCGCCACCAGCGGTCCGGCGCTGGAACGTCCGGGAGACCTCGCGGCGATCCTGACCAACCTGGAATCCGGCGACGTGTTGTTCGTCGACGAGGTCCACCGGCTGCCGCGGTCGGTCGAAGAGGTCCTCTACCCGGCGATGGAGGACTTCCACATCGACATCGTGGTGGGCAAGGGTCCCGGGGCACGCAGCCTGCGGCTGACGTTGCCGCCGTTCACGCTGATCGGAGCCACCACGCGCACCGGGCTGATCGCCGGGCCGTTGCGCGACCGGTTCGGCTTCACCGGGCGGCTGGAGTTCTACGAGGCCGAGCAGCTCGAGGCGATCCTGACCCGCAGCGCGGAGCTGTTGGGCGTGGACGCGGCCCCCGATGGGCTGGGGGCCATCGCCGCGCGCAGCCGCGGCACCCCGCGGATCGCCAACCGGCTGCTGCGGCGCGTGCGGGATTATGCCGAGGTGCGCGCCGATGGCCGGGTGACGGCCACGGTCGCCGACGACGCGCTGGCGTTGTTCGAGGTCGACCAGCTGGGGCTGGATCGCCTCGACCGGCGGATGCTCACCGCCCTGTGCGACAGCTTCTCTGGCGGCCCCACGGGGCTGTCGACGGTCGCGGTGGCCGTGGGCGAGGAGCCGGAGACGCTAGCCGAGACGGTGGAGCCGTTCCTGATCCAGCAGGGGCTGTTGACCCGGACCCCGCGCGGGCGTGTGGCCACCGACCAGGCGTTCGCGCATCTGGGCATGGCCGTGCCGCCCGGTCGGGAGACGATCGCCGTGCAGCAGCGGCTCGACACGTGATGGCGGCTGCGGTCGGGCTGACGCCGTGGCCGATCGGCTGAGCGGGGCCCGCCGAGGGAGTGCGACACGCCTGACCCGGCCTTGGTAGGGTGGCCGATCGGATTTGGCTGCCCCTCCGGCGCGTTGTGCCGGGCGGCGGCCGAGCACGGACCCTCCCACTCGCTTGTGATCGGATGAGGCCCATGACGACGGCTCTCTTCGCCCTGCTCGGCCCGGTCTTGGCGGAGGACGGCGGCGCTGGCGCCGGCGTCGCCAACATCGTGCTGATCGTGCTTATCTTCGTGGTCTTCTACTTCCTGCTGATCCGCCCCCAGCAGAAGCAGGCCAAGCGTCAGCGGGCCCTGGTGGAATCGCTGGAGGCCGGCGACCGCGTGGTCACGGTGGGCGGGTTGCACGGCACGATCCGCAGCGTCGACGAGGAGACGCTGAGCCTGGAGATCGCGCCGGGCACGAACGTGACCGTCGCTCGCCAGCGCATCGTCAGCAAGGTCACCGAGGATGACGAGATCGATGAGACCGGCTGATCGGCATGGGCCACTCAAGTAGCGAAGCGGTAGTGGCCATGGCCGAGTGCCACTCAAGTAGCGAAGCGGTAGTGGCCATGGCCGAGTGCCACTCAAGTAGCGAAGCGGTAGTGGCCTGATGGTCGAGCCCGATTCCCGCGCTGAGCATGAGCCCGACACGGAGTCGCCACAGTCGGCGGCGCCGGGGTTCGATGGCGAGGTCGGAAGCGATGCGGCGCCCGTCGCGGGGGTGCCTCTCGGTGGCCGGACCCCGACCGGTGAGGCCCAGACGCGGTCGACCACGGCGGAGCGCACCGCCATCCCGCTGTTGTCGGCGTTGCGGGAGGACGAGACCGTCTCGGAGCTGATCGACGCGGCCGACGAGTTCATGGCCGCCCAGGGCTTCACCGAGCACGGCCAGCGTCACGCGAACCTGGTGGGGCGCATCGCCTTCAACGTGATGACCCATCTCGGCCACGACGAGCGCACCGCCGAGCTGGCGGCCGCCGCCGGCTACCTGCACGACGTCGGCAACGTGATCACCCGATCGTTCCACGGCCAGACCGGGGCGCTGCTGGCCTGGGAGCGCCTGCGGGGCCTCGAGGTGCCGGTCGGCGACGTGGCCCACGTCATGGCCGCGGTCGGCAATCACGAGGAGCAGCACGGTGAGGCGGTCAGCCCGATCGCGGCGGCCGTGATCCTCGCTGACAAGTCGGATGTGCACCGCAGCCGCGTGCGCCCGGCGGCCTTGATCGCCGAGGACATCCACGACCGGGTCAACTATGCGGTCGAGTCCTCGTTCTTGCGGGTCGATCCGCAGGCGCGCACGCTGACCCTGGAGTTGCTGATCGACACGTCGGTCAGCCAGGTGCTCGAGTACTTCGAGATCTTTTTGGAGCGCATGATCATGTGCCGGCGGGCGGCCCAGGTGCTCGGCTGCGACTTCCGCATCACCGTCAACGACACGCCGGTGCTGTGACGTGATCGTCGTGTCGCGCCCAGCAGGAGGCCGCAGCCTGGCCTGTCGGAGCGCCGCGGAAAGCCGGAGAGCGGCCTCGGGACGCGCAGCGACGGGCCGCACGCCATGACCAGTCGCAGGCTGCTGTGGGGGCTGATCGTCGGCTTCGTGGCGGCCGTGGTCGCGCTGTGGGCCGCGATCGTGGCGCTGGACTACGAACCGCAGCTCGGCTTGGACCTGCGCGGGGGGATCAGCATCACGCTGTCACCCGATCCGGGTCAGGAAGTCGAAGAGCAGGATCTCGTCGACGCCGTGGACGTGTTGCGGGCGCGCATCGACGCGCTCGGCGTCGCCGAGCCGGAGCTGGCCCGCCAGGGCGGCAACATCCTGGTGCAGCTGCCGGGATTGGAGGACCAGGAGCAGGCCGAGGACGTCATCCAGCGCACTGCGGTGCTGCAGTTCCGGCGGGTGCGCAACATCGTCTCTCCCGGCGACCCGGAGTACGACGAGGTGGGCCCGCCGTGTGCGGAGCTCGATCAGCGCTTCCTCGAGCAGGGCCCGCCACCCGACGACGAGGAGGTCGTGCTGTGTGAGGCGCCCGAGGACGCTGAAGGTGCCGAAGGGGAGTCAGGCGACGGAGCGTCTGCCGACGACGAGCGCCCCAAGTACGTGCTGGGGCCCACCGAGGTGTCCGGCGGGCAGCTCGAGGGGGCGAGCGCCAACCTGAGCGAGCAGGGCGGTTGGCAGACCCAACTCGAGTTCGACAGCGAGGGAGCCGAGGATTTCGCCAATCTGACCGGCGATTTGGCTTGTGAGCCGGTGGGCTCGATCGAGCGGGAGATGGCGATCGTGCTGGACGGCCAGGTGCAGCAGACCTCGCCACCCGAGCGCGGGATCGAGTGCAACGTCGGCATCGTCGGCGGCAGCGCCGTCATCAACGCGCGAAGCCAGCAGGCTGCCGAGGAGCTCGCCACTATCTTCCGCGGCGGGTCGCTGCCGATCCAGTTGTCGATCACCCAGAGCCAGGCGGTGTCGCCGACGCTGGGGCGGGCGTCGCTGCAGGGCGGCCTGCAGGCCGGGTTCTTGGGGCTGCTGCTGGTGGCGGGGTATCTGATCCTGCTGTACCGCGGCATCGGCGCGGTCGCCGTGCTGGAGCTGGTGATGTTCGGCGCGGTGGTCTACGGGCTGATCATCGTGTTGGGCAACACCATGGGGTTCACGCTGACGTTGGCGGGCATCGCCGGGATCATCGTGTCGGTGGGCATCGCCGCTGACAGCTCGATTATCTACCGCGAGCGCTATCGCGACGAGATCCGCGGAGGCGCCACCATTCGCTCGGCGGCCGACAAAGCTTTCAGGCGGGCGTTCCGGACCAACTTGACCGGGAACACGGTGTCGTTCCTGGCGGCGCTGGTGCTGTGGGTGTTGGCGATCGGACCCGTGCGCGGCTTCGCGTTCACTCTGGGTTTGTCGACGCTGGTGGACACGTTGCTGCTGGCCACGTTCACCCGCGGGCTGTTCGGGCTGGTGGCCCGCAACAAGTGGCTGAGCCGGTCGCGGTGGATGGGGCTGCGCGCCGAGATGGTCGCCCCCCGATTGGGGTCCGGCGGCGCCAAGAGCTCCAAACGGGCGAACGTCGGCGACGCCGCGAGCGGCAGCGACGGCTCGGCCGGCACCGATTCCGATGATGCCGAGTCCGAGGTGGGACGCGAGGCATGACATGAGTTCGGCGACCAAGCCCGACTCGGGTATGCGGCGACTGTTCACCGGGCAGCCGGACTACGACTTTGTGGGCCGTTCGCGTCAGTGGGCGGTGCTGTCGGCGGTGCTGTTGCTCGTCGCTGTGGCCGGCGTCGGTGCCCGCGGGCTGAACTTCTCGATCGAGTTCACCGGCGGCACCGCGTTCTTGGTCGAGCAGGTCGAGCAGGACTTCGATCCCGACGAGCTGCGCGGCGCCGTCAACGAGCAGGTCGAGGGGGACGTGCTCGTCGACCGCCTCGAGGACCCTCAGAGTGGGGAGATCGCCGCGCAGGTCAGCACACCCGCCCTCGGCGAGGTGGGCGGCGAGCAAGAGCGCGCCGTGCAGGCGACGATCGCGGAGGCGACCGGCGTCGAGCCGGACGAGGTGTCGCGGGACTCGGTGGGCCCACGCTGGGGTGAGCAGGTCACCGAACGGGCGCTGTATGCGCTGGTGGCCTTTCTGGCGCTGGTCAGCGGCTACATCGCGTTGCGGTTCGAGTGGCGCATGGCTGCGGCGGCGTTCCTGACGTTGCTGCACGACATCGTGGTGACCATCGGTGTGTATGCGCTGGTCGGCTTCGAGGTCAGCCCGGCCAGCGTCATCGCCTTGCTGACGATTCTGGGCTATTCGCTGTACGACACGGTCGTGGTGTTCGATCGCGTGAGCGAGGACACCGCCGGCTTGGGGCCGACGGCGACGCGGACCTACGGCGAGCTCGCCAACGGCGCGCTCAACCGGGTGCTGGTGCGGTCGATCTCGACGTCGGTGACCTCGTTGCTGCCGGTGGGCTCGCTGTTGTTCATCGGTGGCCAGCTGTTGGGAGCCGACACGCTCACCGACTTGGCGCTGGCGCTGTTCGTCGGCATGGCCGTGGGCACGTACTCATCGGTCTTCGTGGCCACTCCGCTGCTGGTGTGGTTCAAGGAGCGCGACCCGGAGATCGCCGAGCTCAAGGCGAACATCATCTCCCGTCGGGGCGGCTCGGAGGCGGCCGCGCTGGCTGGCGCCGAGGGCAAGGGCACTCGCCGGGGGCGCACCACCCGCTCCGGCCGTAGCGCAGGTGCGCGCCAAGCCCAACGCCAGAAGAAAAAGAAGCGCGCCCCGCCCAGCCGCGGCCCGTAGGCGGCAGGGGACCCCGTCCGAACGGAAAGCCCAGCCATGCGCTTTGAGCTCGACACCGACGTGTTGCGCCGTCGGGTGCGCGACATCCCCGACTATCCCCAGCCGGGGATCGTGTTCAAAGACATCACCCCGCTGCTGGCCGATCCGGTCGCGTTCTCCCGCGCCATCGACATGCTGGTGGTCCGCTTCGGTCGCGGCACCATCGACAAGGTGGTCGGCATCGAGGCGCGGGGCTTCATCGTCGCCGCGCCGGTCGCCTACCACAGCAGCGCGGGCTTCGTGCCGTTGCGCAAAGCCGGCAAGCTGCCGGCAGCCACGCTGACACAGGACTACGAGCTGGAGTACGACGTCGCCAGCCTCGAGGTCCACGAGGACGCCTTCGAGCCCGGCGAGCGGGTGCTGATCGTCGACGATGTGCTGGCCACCGGCGGCACGGCCCGGGCGGCGTGCGAGCTGGTGGAACGCAGCGGGGCGTCGGTCGTCGGGCTGGGCTTCGTCATCGAGCTGGCTTTCTTGGCGGGGCGAGCCAAGATCGCCGAGTACGACGTGTGCGCGTTGGTCGACTACCGGGAGTGATGGCTCAGCGTCTCGCCCGCGCGTGAGGACGACGAGTGCGAGCGACGAGACTGAGCGGTCCGCCGGCCGCTCCCCCAGGTACGGGGCCGCCGTCCGGACGACACCCCGCAGTCGCCAAATGGGTGCGGCCCAGCACGGCAG
>CAYQMQ010000069.1:0-2076 GCA_964418395.1 uncultured Actinomycetota bacterium | reverse complement strand
CCCGCGCCCCGCCGGCGGGCGCGCCCGCCGCGCGCGCGCTCCGTGCGTGCGGGGGCCGCGGCCCCGCCCCCCGGTCGGGGCCCGGGGCCCCCCACGACCCGCAGCCGTCGCAGGCTGGGACGATGCCGGCCGGGCTGGTGGTGCGGGTTGAGCGCAAATCGGTGCGCCCGAATGCGGGGCGCGCTCGACGCGCGATCGCCTGTCGTGCCCGCCAGGCCGTGTGTGGGTATCGTGAGGCGAAGACACGCGATGCAGGTGCGGAAAGGGTCTGGCTGGACGCTGTGGAGCCTCGAAGCGGCCGGGTGGTCACGACCGACGGCGACGACCGTGAAACCGGCCCCGACGGGCCGGCTGAGCCCCAACGTGTCGACAGCGGGACCGAGGGCAGCGAAAGCGACGCCGACGGGGCCTCCACCGACCAGCCCAGCTCCACCGACCAGCCCAGCTCCGAAGGCCCCCCGGAAGGGGAGGCGGCCTCGAGGGTGGCCCAGGCCGGATCGACCGAGGGCGCACCCGGACCGGCCCCGCCGCGACGCCCTGGAGGCCGCGGCGTGCCCGGCCGACCCCGTCAGTCGGGCGTGCGGGCGGTGCTGGCCCGGCTGCCGATGTTCGATCGTGTGGAGGTGCCCGATCGGCTCCACCCGCTGATCAGCGCGCTGCGCACGCACGCCCCGAAGGTCGACATGAAACAGGTCCTGGCGGCCTACGACGTCGCCGAGGCCGCCCACTCCGACCAGCGGCGCCGCTCCGGCGAGCCCTACATCGTCCACCCGATCGGCGTGGCCGAGATCCTCGCCGAGCTGGGCATGGACACCCCCACGATCTGCGCGGCGCTGCTGCACGACGTCGTGGAGGACACCGAGCTGTCCCGCGACGACGTCGCGCGCGAGTTCGGCGAGGTGACCGCCTGCCTGGTGGACGGGTGCACCAAGCTCGACCGCATCAGCGTGGCCAGCCGCGAGGAGCAGCAGGCCGAGAGCCTGCGCAAGATGCTCATCGCGATGGCCGACGACTTCCGGGTGCTGGTCATCAAGCTCGCCGACCGGCTGCACAACATGCAGACCCTCCACCACCTTCCGCGCGAGAAGCAGACCCGCATCGCCGAGGAGACGCTGAACATCTACGCCCCGCTGGCTCACCGGCTGGGCATGCAGAACTTCAAGTGGCAGCTGGAGGACCTCGCCTTCGCCACGCTGCACCCCAAGCGCTACGACGAGATCAAGTCGATGGTCGTCGAGCGCCAGCCCGAGCGCGACGCGTTCCTCGAGCGCGTCGAGCGGGAGGTCGCCGACAAGCTGCGCGAGGTCAAGATCCGCGCCGAGGTCACCGGCCGGCCCAAGCACTACTACTCGATCTACGAGAAGATGGTCGTCCGCGGCCGCGAGTTCTCCGACATCTACGACCTCGTGGGGATCCGCGTGATCGTCGACTCGGTCAAGGACTGCTACGCGGCGCTCGGCACGCTGCACTCCATGTGGCGCCCGATCCCGGGGCGCTTCAAGGACTACATCGCGATGCCGAAGTTCAACCTCTACCAGTCGCTGCACACCAGCGTGGTGGGCCCGGAGGGCAAGCCGGTCGAGGTGCAGATCCGCACGCGGGCGATGCACCGCACCGCCGAGTACGGCGTCGCCGCCCACTGGAAGTACAAGGAGGCGCTGCGGTCGGGCGAGCCGGAGTCGCAGTGGCTGTCGCAGATGCTGGACATGCAGAGCGACACCGACGACGCCGGCGAGTTCATGCAGAACCTTCGCCTCGACCTGTACGCCGACGAGGTGTTCGTGTTCACCCCGCAGGGCGACGTGGTGGCCCTGCCGCGCGGCTCCACGCCGGTCGACTTCGCCTACGCGATCCACACCGAAGTCGGCCACAAGACGATCGGGGCGAAGGTCGACGGGCGGTTGGTGGCGCTGGACTACGAGCTGCGCAACGGCGAGACCGTCGAGGTGCTGACCTCCAAGGACGAGCACGCCGGGCCCAACCGGGACTGGCTGGAGTTCGTCGGCTCGTCGCGGGCGCGCTCCAAGATCCGCCAGTGGTTCAAGCGCGAGCGGCGCTCGGACGCCATCGAGCGGG
>CAYQMQ010000068.1:0-9858 GCA_964418395.1 uncultured Actinomycetota bacterium | reverse complement strand
ACCCCTACGCCCACCGCTACGCGCTGACGGTGTTCTGCGGCAACCCGTTCCAGGTCGCTGGCGGCCGCGAGCTCGGCGACGACACGGCAGAGGTCGCCGAGCACGGCCCGCACAGCGTGCTGGGCCGGCCCGACGTCGAGCGCACCGACCGCCCCGGCGTGGTCTACAGCGCCGAGTGGCACGACCTCGGCAACGCCGACCCCGCCGACGATCACGTGCAGCGCTACGACTACGTCACCGTCGGCGGCGACGTGCTCATGCTCCACTACGCCATGGAGAACCGGTTCGCGCGGGACCACGCCGGCCAGACGGGGGCCATCGCCGACGCGGTCACGTCCAGCCTGGGCCCGGCCGGTGACGTCACGTGCCCAGCCAACGCCGGCTCGTGCCGCAGCGACCGCGACCGAACCCAGGGTGGCACCCCGCCGTGATCGACCAGACCGCGTGCCACCCGGCCATGTGGGCCATCAGGCGTTCGAGTACACCCGGCGGGGCGGGATCAGCACCGCCGTGCGGCGCTGCTGTGCCATCACCCGGTCGTAGGCTTCCCAGTCGTCGTGGTCTCCGCCGGCGGCGGTGAAGACCTCGCGCAGCAACAGCCGCAGCCGCTCGGCGTCGACGCCCTCGACAGGGTCGTCGGGGCCGATCAGCTGCGCGTCGCCCTCCACGGTGGCCCACTGCCACCCTCGCCGGAACGTCACCGCGCACGAGGGACGCTGGCGCAGATGAAGCTGCTTGCGGGAGCCGCCGCGGGTGACGAACCCGACCACCTGCTCGCCGGCGACCGGATGGGCCAGGATGCCGGCGTTGACCACGCTGGCTTGCACCGTGTCGTCGCCGCGCGTTGTGGCCACCACCGCCAGCCCGGTCTCCTGATCGACCAGCGCCTGCACCGCTCCCAATTCCATGACCTAGTAGTCTAATCGACCTCCATGATCTCCGGACTCGAGCGAGACCTCGCCAGCCTGGTGGGGCGGGAGCCGTGGCCACCGTCGCCGTTCGAGCCCGTGGGCGTGGCCCCCCGCTACCCGCCCCCGCCGGCCAGCATCGACCCCGACACCGACAAGGGCTGGATGCGCCGCATCTGGCCGCTGGTCGCGGGCCGCAAACGGTCGTTGCTGATCGCCGGCACGTGCGCGGTGGTGGCGCTGGGCGCCCAGGTCGCCGCGCCTCGCGTGGTCATGGCCGCGGTCGACGGCGCGCTCGTCGACCCCACCGCCGACCTCGCGCCCTTCGTGTGGGCGCTCGCGGGTCTGGCGATCGCCCGCGGGGTGTTCACCTGGGGCCAGCGAGCCAACCTGTTCCGCTTCGCCTACGACCTCGAATCCGATCTGCGCGTGCTGTTGTACGCCCACCTCGGGCGCATGCCGTTCGGGTTCTTCGACACCGTCGGCTCCGGTGAGCTGATCTCGCGCGCCAACAGCGACGTGCGCGCCATCCAGCTGTTCCTGAGCTTCGCGCCGCTGATCACGCTGCACCTGGGCGGGATGGTGATGGCGCTGGCGCTCATGCTGTCGGTGCACGTGCCGTTGACCCTGGTCGCCGCGGCCCCGCTGCTCGGCGTGGTCTACGCCGGCTGGCGCATGCGGTGGCGCCTGAGCCCCCTGTCGTGGCTGGTGCAGTCGCGCCAAGCCGAGGTCGCCGGGGTGGTCTCGGAGAACGTCGCCGGCGTGCGCATCGTCCGCTCGTTCGCGGCCGAGCAGCAGCAGGTGGACACGCTGGCCCACGTCGCCCGCCGGCTGCGATGGGCGACCGTGCGGCAGTTCCACGTGCGGGCCGCCTACGGGCCGGCCATCGAGAACCTTCCCCGTCTCGCCGTCGTCGGGGTGTTGGGCTACGGCGGCTGGCTGGTCATCCAGGGGCAGGTCACCATCGGGGCCGTGGTGGCGTTCGCCGCCTACGTGGGGCTGTTGCAGGCGCCGTTTCGGATGTTCGGCGGCATCCTGCTGATGGCCCAGCGCGCGGGCGCCTCGGCCGGGCGCATCTACCAGCTGCTCGATCGCGAGCCGGCCATCCGCGACCGTCCGGGGGCAGTCGAGCTGGAGCACCCGCGCGGCGAGCTCGCCCTGCGCGGGGTGCGCTTCGCCTACGACGGCCAGCCCGTGCTCGCCGGCGTCGATCTCGAGATCGCCGCCGGGGAGACCGTGGCGCTGGTGGGGCGCACCGGCAGCGGCAAGAGCACCGTCGCCCGGCTGCTGGCCCGCTTCTACGACGTCGACGAGGGCGCGGTCCTGATCGACGGCCACGACGTGCGGGACGTGACCCTCGCCAGCCTGCGGGCCGCGGTCGGTGTGGTGTTCGACGAGCCGTTCCTGTTCTCGGGCACCCTGCGCGACAACCTGGCCTACGCCCGCCCCGACGCCAGCGACGCCGAGATCGCTGCCGCTGCCCGCGACGCCCACGCCGCCGAGTTCATCGAGGCCCTGCCGGAGGGTTACGACACCGTCGTCGGCGAGCGCGGCTACACGCTGTCGGGCGGCCAGCGCCAGCGCATCGCGCTCGCCCGGGCGTTGCTGGCCGATCCCGCGGTGCTGGTGCTCGACGACGCCACGAGCGCGATCGACGCCGAGATGGAGCAGGCGATCCACCGCGCGCTCGCTCAGCGTGGGGCGCACCGGACCACGGTCCTGATCACCCATCGGGTGGCCACCCTCGATGCCGCCGATCGAGCGGTGCTGCTCGAGGACGGCGCCGTGGTCGCCGACGGCGGCCACCACCGGCTGCTGGCCACCGAACCGCGCTATGCCGCGGTGCTCGACCGCGACCCGGCGCAGCGGGGTGCCACGTGAGCCCGCTGCACGGCGGCCTGAGCGGCATCGCGGGGCACAGCGGCCTCCACCGGGGCGCGCAATCGGGGCTGCCGTTCGCGGGGATCCCCGACGAGTTGGCCGAGCGGGTCGAGGCCGAGCGGGCCCACGAGCCTGACCACGACGTCGACCCGCCCACGTTCACCCAGCGACCGCCCGAGGACCGTCCGCTGTCGGTGCGGGCGCTGTTGGCTCCGGAGCGCTGGCCGCTGGCCGGTGCCGCCACGCTGGTGCTGGTCGAGACCGTGGCCACCCAGGCCGGGCCGCTGCTGGTGCGGATCGGGATCGACGACGGCATCCGGCCGGGCGACGCCGGCGTGCTGGCCACCGTCTGCGCGGTCTACGCGGGCATGATCGCCACGGGCTGGCTGGTGGGATGGGCGCGCACCCGCTGGACGGCGCGCATCGGCGAGCGCAGCCTCGAGCGGCTGCGCGTGCGGGTGTTCGCCCATCTGCAGCGGCTGTCGTTGTCGTACTTCGAGCACGTCCCGGCCGGCCGGGTGATCAGCCGCATGACCAGCGACGTCGAGTCGCTGTCGCAGCTGTTCCACGAGGGCTTGGTGCAGTTCTTGGCCCAGAGCCTGATCATCGTGGTGGTCACCGGCGCGCTGTTCTGGCTCAGCCCGGCGCTGGCCGCGCTGACGCTGCTGGCGGTGCTGCCGGTGATGGCGGTGCTGACGATCTGGTTCCGCAACCGCTCGAACACCGCCTATCAGCAGGTCCGCGAGCGCATCGCCGACGTCGTCGCCCACCTCGCCGAGAACCTCGCCGGCGTGCGCGTGGTCACCGCCCACAACCGCCACCGCCACAACGTCGTCGCCCACCGCAACACCGTGGGCCGCTACCGGGACGCCAACGACCGCACCGCCCGCCTGGCGGCCGTCTACAGCGGCGGCAGCGAGTTCGTGGGCATCGCCGGGCAGGCGTTCATCGTGGGGGTCGGCGGCGCGATGGTGCTGAACGGCACGCTGACGGTGGGAACCCTCGCGGCGTTCGTGCTGTACGTCTCCCACCTGTTCGCCCCCATCCAGCAACTGGTGCAGGTGTACAACTCCTACCAGCGCGGGCAGGCCGGCATGGCCTACCTCCGCGAGCTGCTGGCCACCGAGCCCAGCATCGCCGAGGCGCCCGACGCGGTCGACCTGCCGCTGCTGGCCGGCGACGTGTCGTTCGACGAGGTGTCGTTCGCCTACCCCGGCGGCGGCGAGGTCCTCCACGGCGTGACCCTGCACGTGGCCGCCGGCGAGACCCTCGCCCTGGTCGGTCCCACCGGGGCGGGCAAGTCGAGCCTGGTCAAGCTGCTGGCCCGCTTCTACGACCCCACGGCGGGCGCGGTCCGCCTCGACGGCTACGACCTGCGCGATGTCACGTTGGCATCCCTGCGGCGCCAGCTCGGCACGGTGCCCCAGGAGGCCTTCCTGTTCGCCGGCTCGCTGCGCGACAACATCGCCTTCGCCCGCCCCGCCGCCAGCGACGACGAGGTGTGGCGGGCCTGCGAAGCCGTGGGGCTGGGCCCCCTGGTGCGCCGGCTGCCACAGGGCCTGGACACGCCGTGCCACGAGCGCGGGGTGACGCTGTCGGCCGGGGAGCGCCAGCTGCTGGCATTGGCACGGGCGTTCCTCGCCCGTCCCCGCGTGCTGATCCTCGACGAGGCCACCTCCAACCTCGACTTGGCCACCGAGGCCACCGTGGAGCGGGCGCTGGACACGCTGCTGCGGGGGCGCACCGCGGTCCTCATCGCCCATCGCCTGGCGACCGCGCAGCGCGCCGACCGCATCGCGGTGGTCCAGCACGGTCGCATCGTCGAGGTCGGCACCCACCACGAGCTGGTCCGCGCGGGCGGATCGTACGCCGGCCTGCACGCCCACTGGAAGGCCCGCGGCTGACGGGGGGCCAGCACCCGTCCAGGGGGTCAAGGAAACCCTCGACGGGGGTTGTCCTCTGCTTGGAAGATTTGGGATTAAGGGGTGTTGGCCGGGCAGGGAGGGGGCAGATGTCTGGTGGACCGCCGCCTAGCCATCATCGCGGGCCGGTGTAGGCCCAGAACCCGCCGCCTTGGCCCACCAGCCCCGCCCCACGGTCCGCACCCGTACGCACCACGGAGACGCGACCGATGATCCTGTGGATTCTCGCCCTGCTGCTGGTCCTGGCCGCCAGCGGCCTGCTGGCCGGCTTCGTGACCCTCGAGATGATCCCCCAGATCACCGACGCCTTCGGCGACGGCGAGGCCGTGTCCGTGATGTTGTCGAGCTTCGCGGCTCTCGCGATCGCGCTGATCGCGGTGGTGGGCGTGTTGGCCGTGCCGATGACGCTGTACTCCGAGCTCCGTCGGCGTCTGGCGGACTCGAAGCTCGCCACCGCCTGGCACGAACGGCGCCTGCGCCAGAACGCGGCCACCTCGGCGGAACCCGTCACGGGCGTCAAGCTCGCCAACGTCCACTGGCACGCCCCCGACGAAGAGCCGGCGTTCTCCGGCGCGAGCGGGGGCAGCGCCTACCGGCGGGACGACACCGCCCAGTGCGAGCACCAGCCCGCCGACACGCTGTGCGTCGAGCAGCACCCCCGGCACCGGTGCGGGTTCTACGCCCTGCCCACCGGGAACGCGCTGCTGGCCGAGCTCACCGGGTTGTCCCAAGCTCAGGCGGTGGAGTCCTACGACTGGCGTGACGCCCTCGAGCCGTTCGACGAGACCACGCACGTGGTGACCGTGGCGCTCCACGGTGAGATCATGGCCTACGACGCCGGCGTGCGCGGGCAGTGCCAGACCGTGACCGCCATCGACCTGCCGGCCGTCTGCACCCGGGAGCGCTGTGAGGGGCCCGTCGACGCCGTGGCCGCGCTCGGTTCCCCGGTCGCCCTGTGTGCGCTGCACGCCGCCAGCCCGGATCTCGCGGGACGCACGCTCCCGCTCGAGGAGTTCGCGCGGCGTTTCGACATCGCGCTGCGACCCACCACCCCCAGCGGCCGCCCGGCCCCTCGCGCCGAGCCTGCCCGGCGAGACACGCCAATCACCGCCGTGGCCGAGAGCCCTCGGGCGGACACGCCGGTGGAGCACAGCAGCGAGCGCATGGAGGGATGGCTCGCCGGGAGCTTCGACGTCGAGCGCGGCCACCTGATCACCGAGACCCACCTGCTGAGCGCCGACACCCGGGCGACCGATCCCGTCACCGCCACCCGAGAGGCGCCCACTCCCCCACCAGGCCAGGCGCTCGCCCGGGTCCGGCTCGGTGGCGAGGTGGTGGTCCGCCGCCAGAGCGTGTCCAGCCGCGACGTCCAGGTCTGGGACCTGTACCTCCCCGACGACTGCCAGCACGCCGGGTGCCACCAACCCGCGGAGCTGGTCGACCGTGACGGCTCGCTTGCCGTCACGCGCTGCCACTCGCACGCCAGCCCGCTGGCGCGGCCGGCGGCGCAGTACGGAGCCGACCATGGGATGGCCATCCAGCTCGGCTCCTGATCCCGCACGACCCGAACCCGTCAAGCCGGTTCACCCGAACCGACTGGAGCAGGAAAGGAGGGACCGTGAACCTCGGAACCCCGCGCATGCTGATGCACGCCGCGCGCTTGCGTCACAACCCGGAGCTGGACCACCACGAGCTCAGCCCGGAGCACGATCCGGTCGAGCGGACAGTGATCGTTGACGAGCCAGCCGTCCCCGACCACGTTGGCGATCTCGCTGGCGAACCGACCGCGCCCCGCCCCGACGGCGAGGACGCCGACGGGCTGGTCGTGCCCGGTGACGGACCGGCGGTGCCCGACGACATCAGCGAGCTCTTCGAGGGCTTCGGTTCGGACTACCTGATGGACTAGGACTCGGCGGTTCCCGAGCTCGAGTGCGCCGCCCTGCCCACGGGGCGGCGCTACTTCGTGTGGCCAGCGCACGGAGTGTGGGCATGCTGGGGGCGCTGTCCGGCGCCGCCGCGTTCCACGGGCTCCAGACGTCACGCACCGCCGGCGACGACCGCGTCGAGACGGCGGCCGAGGCGGCCCGCGAAGCCCATCCGAACGGGGCGGCGAACGCGGTCATCGCCCAGGCCGGCGACTGCCCGACGTCACCGAGCAGGCGCTCGTCGACCTCGACATCGGGCGCGTGTTCGTCGTGGGGGGCACCAACGCCGTGTCCGACAACGTCGTCAACGAGCTCAGCGGGAACCCGCTGTTCATCACCGCGGACCGGCTGGCCGGCCCGACCCGAACCGGCTGGGCGACGCGACCGCGGCGTGGCTGGCCGCCGAGTGCCCCATCCTCGACGAGATCCGCGCCGTCGAGGGCGCCGCAGCGGTCTCGGACGACGTGCTCGTCGAGGCCGCTGACTGCCATGAGGGCCGGCCACACATTGACTACACCGTGGCCCCGCAGGAGCCTCTGGAGGGCCAACCGGGTGACCCGCTCCAGCTGCGGATGTCGCCGACCACCAACCCGAAGTTCACCGGCTCGGTGGACATCGCCCTGTTTCCCTGCGGAGCCGTCCACACGGCCGACTCGGCTGTGCGCTTCACCGACGCGGCCGG
This sequence comes from uncultured Actinomycetota bacterium, assembly GCA_964418395.1. GTDB lineage: Bacteria > Actinomycetota > Nitriliruptoria > Euzebyales > Egibacteraceae > QS-5-72-10. The sequence goes on along the minus strand of CAYQMQ010000068.1, from coordinate 2,540 downwards.
CGACGGCACCGCCGACGAGCTGGGTGCCACCGACACCGGCCACGCGACCATCACCAGCTTCGAGGGCCAAGCCACTGACACGCGGGTGTTGCGCGACGTCGGCCCCGTGGGTGACGCGGGGATGCGCTTCCGCGTGGACAGCGACGCGCCGGACTGCACCGTGCCCGTCGCCTTCGACGACGCCAACGGCGACGGCGAGCTCCAAGTGGACGCCAACGGGCTGCCGCTGGAGCTTTGGGGCTTGGGCCACCTGAGCTGGAGCGAGGGCTGACCCGGCCCTGGACGGCCGCACCGCCCCTGCGTATCGTCCGCGACATGTCGCCCACCGCCCACGTGCTGGAGCTCGCCGGCCGCGAGGTGACGATCACGCACCCGGACAAGGTCGTCTTCCCGAGCACCGGTCACACCAAGCTGGACCTGGTGCGGTACTACCTCGCGGTGGCCGACGGCGCGCTGACCGGCGTCCGGGGCCGGCCAATGGTGCTCAAACGGTTCGTGCACGGCTCGCAAGGCGAGTCGTTCTTCCAAAAGCGCGCCCCGAAGTCGCGGCCCGACTGGGTCGAGACGGTCACCCTCGCGTTCCCCTCCGGGCGCACGGCCGAGGAGGTCGTCGTCCGCAACACCGCGCAGCTGGCGTGGGTGGTCAACCTCGGCTGCCTCGATTTGAACCCGCATCCGGTGCGTGCCGACGACCTCGACCATCCCGATGAGTTGCGGGTGGACCTCGACCCCGTGCCGGGGGTCGAGTGGGCCCAGGTCCGCGACGTGGCGCTGGTGGCCGGCGAGGTCTTGGCCGACTTCGGCTTGGTGGGCTGGCCCAAGACGTCCGGTTCCCGGGGACTGCACGTGTACGCCCGCATCCAGCGGCGGTGGCCCTTCACCGAGGTGCGCCGCGCGAGCGTGGCGGTGGCCCGCGAGGTGGAGCGGCGCGCGCCCGATCTGGCTACCACCCGCTGGTGGAAAGAGGAGCGCCACGGCGTGTTCGTCGACTACAACCAAAACGCCAAGGACCGCACCGTGGCCTCCGCGTACTCGGTGCGCCCCACCCCGGATGCGCGCGTGTCGACGCCGTTGACCTGGGACGAGGTGCCCGATTGCGAGCCGGAACAGCTCACGGTGGACACGGTGCCCCGCCGGGTCGCCGAGCTCGGCGATCCAGCGGCCGGCATGGACGACCACCCCGGCTCGCTGGCGGCGTTGCTGGCCCTCGCGGACCAGCACGAGGCTGCCGGGTTCGGCGATGCGCCGTGGCCACCGCACTACGACAAGGCCGACGACGAGCCCACCCGGGCCCAACCGTCCCGGCGACGCGGTGGGAAGCCGAGGGCGTGAGCCGCAACCCGCTCATCGCGCGGGAGGGATCCGCTGCGGGTGTCTGACACTGCGTCAGCTGCAGTTCCGTGTGCTGGGGCCACTCGAGCTCGCCGGCGAGGGACAGCGGGCTTCGCTGGACAGCGAGCGTCGGCGCAGCCACGGGTCCCGGCTGCGGGCTGAGCTTTCGGAACTCGAGACGGGTGGAGACCAGGGGCTGGTCGCTGGCGCGGACGGCTACCGGCTGGCCGTGGCAACCGATGAGCTCGACGCAGCACGGTTCGAGGAGCTGGTTCGCACAGCCGCCAAGGCCGTGCAATTGGGTATGGCAGCACGCCGGCCTCAGGGGGCAGCAGCGTGCTGCCATACGGTCGATTGGTGCGACACCTACAAGAAGCAACGCCGCGATCCCAGTCTCCCGAAATTGCCACGGGGGGAACGCCGGGGTCGCAAACTCCGCTCAGACGTACATCACATTGGTCGCGGCACCGGAAGCCGGGCCTCTCCAACTACTCGAGCGGGTAGTCGCACGGCTTCTGCCGCGACGTCTGGAGCAGATCGTGAGCGTAGTCTAACAATCGAGTACTCTCAGCCAAAACAGTCGTGACGCGAACGCGGTCACGACCCGGGGGACGGCGCCTCCCGATCGAGCGCCTCCTCGGCGCGTTGGCGCCCGAGCGCGATCATTTCGCTGGCCCGATGGAAGTCGAGCGTGCGGCACGACCCCTTCGGCACGGTGATGAGCAGGTCCGGCGGATAGCCGGCCAGCTGGTAGCGCGTGAGCATCCGTTGCAGCGCGGCAAGGGACAGTTGCATGACGTCGAGGGTGCGCAGTCCCGGGGGCAGGTCGCCGAACACCCCGTCGTCGAGTTGGTCGACGGCTTCCTCTTCGTCTTCCTCTTCGTCGTCGGCCGCTGCCGGGCCCCGGCCGCCGGTGAACCAGCTGGAGATCGCACGCATCAGGTCGCCATCGAGCATCTGGGCGACGGTGCCCCGGGAACGGTCGAGCGCGCCCTCGATCAGGCCGGCTTCGGACAATCCCTGCGCGGGCGCCGCCCCGGCATAGGTGAGATGGACCTCCGACAGCGACACGGCCACCGTCACATCGGCCGGAACCGCCGCCAGGGGAGCCACCGGGACGGGGTTCAGCAGGCCACCGTCGGCGAGCAGCCGTCCGTTCAGCACCACCGGCGAGATGAAGCTCGGCAGGGCGAACGACGCCCGGATCG
>CAYQMQ010000067.1:0-10071 GCA_964418395.1 uncultured Actinomycetota bacterium | reverse complement strand
TGTTGGTGCGCCCCGGCCCCGGCGCGCTGCCCCCGCTGCCCCCGGGCGACGTGCCCGTCGCGGTGCAGGACCGGGGCCCGGCCGTGGCGCTGCGCGGCGACCCGACCGCGATCGAGGAGGTGGCTGGGCTGAGCCTGCGCGTGTCGGCCAGCGCGTTCTTCCAGGCGGGTCCGGAGGCCGCCGCCGCGCTGGTCGGCGCCGTGCGGGAGGCCGCCGGGCCGGTCGCCGGGCGGCGGGTGGCGGACCTGTACGGCGGGGTGGGGTTGTTCTCCGCCGCGCTGGCCGCCGACGGCGCCCGCGTCACCCTCGTGGAAAGCGATCCGGCCGCCGTCGACGACGCCCTCGCCAACCTCGCCGGCGCCAACGCGGAGGTCGTGGACGGCGACGTCGCCGACTGGCTGGCCTCCGATCCGGGCCCGCCACCGGACGTGGTCGTTCTCGACCCGCCGCGCGAAGGAGCGGGCCCCGCCGTGTGCCGGGCCGTGGCGAGCTGGGGCGTGCCCCGCATCGTGTACGTATCCTGCGACCCGGCGGCGCTGGCCCGCGACGTGGCCACCCTGGCCGAGGGCGGGTTCGGCCTGGTGGCGGCCACCCCGGTGGACTGCTTCCCCCACACGGCCGCGATCGAGACCGTGGCGGCGTTTTCGGCTGCCTAGACCGGCCGCTTCACGGAGCGCAGCGGTAGCGGCCGTATATCAGCCAGAACGCACCACCACTGGCCGAACGGACAGTACAGTACGAGCGACTATGTGGCGTGGGCTCTTACTGGGCATGGCTCTGGGCGGTCTGTTGATCGCCGGTGTGCCAACCGCCGTCTCCTATTTCGGCTCCACCGGGGTTCCGGCGGTCGGGATCGACCGTGACGGGCCGGTGCGCGCCGGCATCTCGGCGCTGTTTCGCTTCGGTGGCGGTAACGGCGACGGCGAGGAAGACGGCTCCGGCGGCAGCGACGGCGGCGAACGCGACGAGGCCGAGGCCGGGCCTGACGACCCCGCCGAGGGCGGCGACGCCGGGGGCGGCGATGCCCAGGGCGGCGATGCCGGGGACGGGGAGGCAGCCGCCGACGAGGCGGCCCGTGCTGACCTGGCCGCCAAGCTCGGCGAGATCTTTCGACGGCACGGGCCGCCGGGCACCTACGGGCTGGTGATCATGGGCCCCCACGGCGAGGTGATCACCGAGCATCACGCCGACCAACCGCTGATCCCCGCCTCCACCCAGAAGCTGGTCACCGCCGCCCTCGCGCTGGAGAAGCTGGGCCCCGACCACCGGCTGCGCACCGAGCTGCACGCCACCGGCCCGGTGCGGGACGGCGTGGTGCACGGCGACCTGATCGTGGTCGGCGGCGGCGACCCCGCCCTGGGCGACCCGCTGTGGGGACGGGTGCTGCCGCAGCGGCCCCGCACACCGCTGGAGGGGCTCGCCGGCCAGATCGCCGAGTCCGGCGTCCGCGAAGTGCACGGGCAGGTCATCGGGCTGGCCAGCGTGCTGCCGTGGGAGCCGCAGCCGCCCGGCTGGCCGTCGCGGTATCTGGCCAACGGCGACACGTCGTTGTCGTCGGGCTTGACGGTCAACGGCGGCCGGCGGCTGCGCCAGCGCGGGGGCAGGGTGCGCGGCGAGCCGGCCGACAGCCCCGCGCTGGAGACCGCCCGCTCGCTCCGCGCGCTGTTGAACGAACGCGGGGTGCTGGTCGCCGGCGAGCCGGGGGTCATCAACGAGCTGCCGGACGGGACCGAGGCCGTGGGGGCGGTCGACAGCCCCCCGCTGGTCGAGCTGCTGCGCTACATGGTCCGGCACAGCGACAATCATCTGGCCGACACCCTCTGGCGCGTGGCCGGCCGACAGGACGGCGACGGCTCATGGGCCTCGGGGGCCCGGGCGGCCGCGGAGATGCTCGAGGGGATGGGCATCGATGCGGGGCCCGCCGAGCTCGTCGACGGGTCCGGGCTCAGCCGCGACAACCGGCTCACCGTCCGCCAGCTGGCGCTGCTCGATCAGCGGATGACGGCCGACTACGGCGCCGTGTGGGATGGCCTGAAGGCGGTCTCGGCCGAGGCCGGCACGTTGCGCCGACGGCTGCACGGCACCCTCGCCGCCGGCCAGCTGCACGCCAAAACCGGATCGCTGAACGACGTGCGCGCCCTGGCCGGCGCCGTGCACGGCCCCGAGGGGCGTTGGCACATGGCGATCGTGGCCAACGGCCTGGATGGCGCCGGGATCAGACGCTTCCGGCGGCTGAGCGACGATCTGGCGGTCGGCCTGGCGCGCCAGGCGCGCGGCTGCGACGTCCTCGCGGGGTGCTAGCGCACGGCCCGCGAGCCGGTCAGACCGCCATCCACACCACCGCGGCGACGATGCCGATCGCGCCGGCGGTCACGCTCGCCAGCCCGTAGGTGGTGGAGTGCGGCGGCGTCTGGCTGTGGCCGGCCGAGCGCCCGCCGACAAGAGTCGCCAGCCCGTAGACGATCAGCATCACGCCAGCCAACAGCACGAGAACCTTCATGGGGGATGATCGTACCGTCCGGGTCGCCCGGGCGACCGGCCGTGGACGGCGCGAACCGCCGCTACGCTCTGAGGCCATGCAGCGCATCGGAGTGTTGACCAGCGGCGGGGACGCCCCGGGCATGAACGCCACCATCCGGGCGATCGTGCGCTCCGCCGACCACTACGGGGTGTCGTGTGTGGGCATCCGCGACGGCTGGAACGGGGCGATCGACGGGCGCATCGAGCCGCTCGACTCGCGCAGCGTGTCCGGGATCCTGGCGCACGGCGGGACGCTGTTGGGCACGGTGCGGTCGAAGCAGTTCATGGAGGAGAGCGGACGCGCCAAGGCGGCGGCGGCGCTGTCGGAGGCCGACGTCGACGGGCTGATCGTCATCGGCGGGAACGGGTCGTACCGGGGCGCGCTGGCGCTGCACCGCGAGCACGGGATCCCCGTGGCCGGCATCCCCGGCACCATCGACAACGACATCGCCGGCACCGACGCCACCCTCGGGTTCGACACGGCGGTCAACACCGCCCTCGAGGCCGTCGACCGCATCCGCGACACCGCCACCAGCCACCGTCGGCTGTTCTTCATCGAGGTGATGGGCCGTGAGAGCGGCCAGCTCGCGCTGGCCACGGCGGTCGCCGGCGGCGCGACCGAGGCGGTGGTGCCCGAGCGGACCACCGACCTGGTCGCCTTGGCCGAGCACATCCGCGGCGCCTTCGACCTGGGCAAGCGGTTCTGCCTGGTGGTGGTCGCCGAGGGCGAAGCCACCGGCGGCGCCACCGCGCTGGCCGAGAAGCTCAGCGCCACCCTCGAGATCGACTATCGGGTGACGACGCTGGGACACCTTCAGCGCGGGGGCAGCCCGACGGCGCGGGACCGGCTGCTCGCCGCGCGGCTGGGCGACGCGGCCGTGCGCGCCCTGTTGAACGGCCACACCGCGGTCGCGCTCGGCGAACAGCGCGGCGAGGTGCTCCACGTGCCGATCGAGGAGGCGGTCGGCAAGAGGGCGCCCACCGTCGACGAGCTGCTGTCGCTGATGGATCGCCTTGCCCGCTGACTCTCGCCGCCGTGCCGCCTGACCCTCGCCGCCGTGCCGCGTTGTTCCGACACTGGTTCCGGCCCCCGTCCGGAGCCACTGTCGGAATAACCCGAGCCGAGGGTGAGGGCGCCGCCCCGAGCGGGCAGGCTGGGAGTCGATGGACGGCCTGCGGCTGCGAGACAACGTGGTGATCCCCGAGGCGGAGCTCTCGGAGTCCTTCGCGCGCGCCGGCGGGCCGGGCGGCCAGCACGTCAACACCTCGGCCACCAAGGCGGAGCTGCGGTTCGACGTCGCGGGGTCCGGCGCGCTGAGCGACGAGCAGAAGCACCGCGTGTCCGAGCGGCTCGCGTCCCGCCTCACCCAGGACGGGGTGTTGGTGCTGTCGGCCAGCGAGCACCGGTCACAGGCCCGGAACCGGGAGGCGGTGCGCGCGCGCCTGGCCCGGATGCTCGACGAGGCGCTGGTCCCGCCGCGGCGACGCCGGCCGACGCGCAAGCCGCGCCGGGCCGAGCAGCGGCGCCTGGAGCAGAAGAAACGGCGCGGCGAGCGCAAGCGCCTGCGGCAACGGCCCGACCCGTCCTCCTAGCAGCCGCTCACACCACGCAGCGGGAGCGGCCCTGCGGGTGTCGCTCACTCGCGCAGCTTCAACCACGCGCGCTCGGCGCTGGCCCAGGTGTCCAGCGGGCCGACGATGCCGGACACCACGTTCAACAGCACACCGCCCTCGTCAGTGTGGCGGGCGCGCTCGAGGCCCGGCGGGATGCGCTCGAGGGCGAGGTCGACCGCTTTGGCACAGGCCTGCCAGCGCTCCTCGATCTCGGGCACCCGCCACGCGGGCAGCTCGGCGCGGACGTCGGTGAGCTCGTCGCGCAACAGCTCGAGGCCCACCGGGACGGGGGCGGCGGCCACGCGACCGGTGGGCAGACAGCCCAACAGCGCCGTGCGGGCGCTCTCCACCCGCTCAGCCTGGGCCTGGAAGGCGGCGTGAGGCTGCCGCAGCCGCTCTGGCATCGTCTTGCGTCGTAAGCGCATCCCCGCCGAACGGTAGCGCGCGCCACACCACCCGGCGCCTTCCCCGCCCGATCCGCCCCTCGTGGGACGAGCTGCGTCGCCAGGGTTGAACGGCCCACGCCCGCGCCGCGATCGCTACCACCACTCGAGCGGCTGGGTAGGCTGCACCGCGACGCGATCAGGAGGGCTCGGGAGTGGCTGCGCCGGTGGATCTCGACGCGTACCGCGGCGACGTCGCGCTCAAGGACGGCCGGACGGTGCGCATCCGGCCGATCACCCCGGACGACGCGGACGCGCTGTACGCCATGTGGCAGCGCCTGTCGCCGGAGACGATCCGGCTGCGGTTCTTCGCGCCCCGCTCGATGACGCGTCGGGGCATCGAGTACTTCACCCACCTCGACTTGCGGGACCGGTTCGCGCTCGTCGCCGAGCAGCGCGACCGCCTCATCGGCGTGGCCCGCTTCGACCGCCTGGTCGAGGACCGCGAGGCCGCCGAGTTCGCCGTGCTCGTCGAGGACGCCGAGCAGGGCCGCGGGGTGGGCACCGCGCTGTTGCGCTCGCTGCTGCAGCCCGCTCACGATCTGGGCATCCGCCGGTTCGTCGGCGAGGTGCTGTCCGAGAACCGGCGCATGCTGCAGGTCATGACCGACGCGGGCCTGTCGCCGCAGGTGCGCCCTGACGGCACCGTGGTCCACGCCGAGTTCACCACCACCCCCACCGAGTCGTTCCTGGCCGCCGCCGACGAGCAGGACCGCGTGGCCGCGGTCAACGCGCTGACCCACGTCTTCCGGCCCGAGTCGATCGCGGTGATCGGCGCCAGCCGCGATCCGGCCACGATCGGCGGCCTGGTGTTCGCCAACCTCCTGCGGGGCGGCTTCGACGGCCCGGTGTATCCGGTGAATCCGTCGGCGTCGGTGGTGCAGTCCGTGGCCGCCTACCGCGGCGTGGCCGACTGCCCCACGGTTCCGGAGTGCGTGGTGGTGTGCGTGCCCGCCCCCAAGGTGAGCGAGGTCGTGGAGCAGGCGGCGCAGGCCGGCTCGCAGGCGGCGGTGATCGTGTCGGCGGGCTTCGCCGAGGCCGGCGAGCAGGGCTCGGCCCGCGAACGCGAGGTCCGCGACATCGCGCGCCGCCACGGCATCCGCCTGATCGGGCCGAACTGCATGGGCGTGCTCAACGCCGCCGCCGACGTGCGCATGAACGCCACGTTCAGCCAGGTGTTCCCCCCGGCGGGGCGGGTGGCGTTCTCCAGCCAGTCCGGCGCGCTGGGGCTGGCGATCCTCGCGGAGGCCCAGCGGCTGGGGGTGGGGCTGTCGAGCTTCGCCTCGATCGGCAACAAGGCCGACATCTCCGGCAACGACCTGCTGCAGTTCTGGGAGGCCGACGACGACACCGACGTGGTGCTGCTGTATCTGGAGTCGTTCGGCAACCCGCGCAAGTTCGGGCGCCTCGCGCGCCGCGTCGGGCGGCGCAAGCCGATCGTCGCGGTCAAGTCGGGGCGCACCAGCTCGGGCGAACGGGCCGCCTCGAGCCACACCGGCGCGCTGTCAGCCGGCGACGTCGCCGTCGACGCCCTGTTCCACCAGGCCGGCGTCGTGCGCTGCGACAGCCTCGAGGAGATGTTTCACGTGGCCCAGCTGCTCGGCAACCAGCCGCTGCCGACCGGGCGCGGGGTGGCGGTGCTCACCAACGGGGGCGGCCCGGGCATCCTCGCCGCCGACGCCTGCGAGTCCAACGGGCTCGTCGTGCCCGAGCTCAGCGACGCCTCCGTCGAGCGCCTCGCCGAGTTCCTGCCGGCGGAGGCGGGGATGCGCAACCCGGTGGACATGGTCGCAAGCGCCGGCGCGGCGGCCTACGGGCAGGCGATGCGCGTGCTGGCCGACGATCCGGCGGTGAGCGCGCTGCTGGTGATCTTCATCCCGCCGGTGGTCACCGACCCCGCCGACGTGGCCCGCGAGGTCAGCGCGGCCGCACGCGACATCAACGCCGACCGCGACGCCCCCGTGCCGGTGCTGGGGGTGTTCATGAACGCCGAAGGCTCGCCGGCCGAGCTCGCCGAGGCGCACATCCCCACCTTCGGCTTCCCCGAGGACGCCGCGCGGGCGCTGGGGCGGGTGAGCCGCTACGCGGACTGGCGCGCCGCACCGCTGGGCAACGTCGTCGAGGTCACCGACGCCGACGTCGACGCGGCCCGCGCGGCGGTGGCCGAGGCGCTGCCCGAGTCGGGCGAGGGCGAGCACGCCGCGTCCGCGGGCTGGTTGGACGCGGTGCAGGCTGACCGGCTGCTGACCGCGTTCGGCATCGACACCGCCCGCTCCGGCGTGGCGCGGTCCGGCGAGGAGGCCGCGGCCCTGCAGGCCGACTTCGACGCGCCGGTCGCGGTCAAGGTGGCCGCCCCGGTGCACAAGACCGAGGTCGGCGGGGTGCGCCTGGGCCTGGCCGACCCTGACGCGACCGCCGCCGCGGTGCGGGAGATGGACGCCGACCTGCGCGCCCACGGCCACGACGACATCGCCGACACCGGCTTCGTGGTCCAGCAGATGATCGACGACGGCGTGGAGATGGTGGTCGGGGCCAACTTCGACCCGCTGTTCGGCCATCTGCTCGTCGCCGGGATGGGCGGCACCCTCGTGGAGCTGCTCGGCGACGTCAGCGTGCGCATCCACCCGGTGACCGACGTGGACGTCGACGAGATGCTGGCGGGCTTGCGCGGGTTCCCGCTGCTGACCGGCTATCGCGGCTCGGATCCCGTGGACGTGCCGGCGCTGAAGGGGCTGGTGTTCCGCCTGTCCGCGCTGGTGGAGCACGTCCCCGAGATCGACGAGCTCGACCTGAACCCGGTGTTCGTGCGCCAGCAGGGCGTGGCGGTGGTGGACGCGCGGATCCGGGTGGCGCCCCACGGACCGCAGCGCCGGCCTTGAGGCGTCGCCTCCGGCCGCGCGTCACGCCCGGGGGGCCCGGTCAGCCCCGGCTGCTCGGCGGGGTTTCCGCTCCGGACTCCCACTCGCCCCAGTCGCGCCATTCCTCGAGCTCTTCGCCGGTGGGGTCCTCGGCCTCGGCGCGATCCAACGCGTCCGGGTCGTCGGGACACGCGACCATGGTCAACAGCCCGTCGGCGGCGTCGAACAGCCAGATGCCGGCGCGCGTCCAGCACCCCTCCTCGTCGGGCAGCCACGCCATGGCACAGCCGCGGCCGTTCCAGTGGGCGCGGGTGAGGATCGCCCCCGGGGACCGCTCCCACATCGCGCACAGCTCGTCGGCCAACACCTCGGGGCCGTCGTCGCCGCCGGGCACATCCGGCACGTCCACGTCCTGCTCGACGAGGGTCAACAGCGCCTCGAGGTCGCGGTCGTTGAACGCATCCACGAAGGCGTCGCGCAGTGACTCCAGCTCCTCGTCACCGTCATCGTCCGCGGCGAGGTGGCCGTCCTCGGCGGCGGTTGCCGCCGCCGCGTCATCGGCGGGACTCCCCGAGTCCTCACCGACGACCGTCAGGCCGTCCTCGTCGGCGGTGCGGCGCATCGGCGTCCTCCTGCTCGGCTGCTGCTCCGAGCATGACGGACGCCATCAGGCGTGTGAAGTCCCGATCTCGTACCAGCCGCTCACGCAGCGCAGCGGCAGCGGCCCTCTGTCAGCTGCGCCCGTCCGGTGCCCAGACGCCGAAGCCCAGGTTGTCGCACACCTCGCCGACCGCCTGCGAGCGGTTGAGGGCGTACAGGTGCAGCCCGGGCGCGCCCGCGTCGAGCACGCGCTGGCACACCTCGGTGGCCACCTCGACGCCGATCTTGCGGACCTCCTCGGGGTCGTCCTCGACCTTCTCGAACCGGTCGGCGAGGTCCCGCGGGAACTCCGCACCGGCCATGGCGGCGAACTGCGCGGTCTGCTTCGCGTCGGTGACGGGGATGACCCCCGCGATGACCGGGGTCTCCACGCCGAGGTCGGACAGCTCGTCGATGAAGCGCAGGTAGTCGTCGGCGCGGAAGAAGAACTGGGTGATGCCGAAGTCGGCCACCTTGAGCTTCTCGGCCTGGTGGCGCCGGTCGGTCTCGTGATCCGGGGCGTTGGGATGACCCTCGGGATGGGCGGCGACGCCGACGCTGAAGTCACCGACCTCGCGGATCAGCTCGACGAGCTGCGCGGCGCGGGTGAGGTCACCGGACTCGACGTCGGGGTTGTCCTTCGGCAGGTCACCGTGCAGCGCGAGGATGTTCTCGATGCCCTCGTCGCGGTACCGCGTCAGGATCGCTTCCAGCTCGTGGCGCGCGTGGGCGATGCACGTCAGGTGCGGCATCGGCGTCACGCCGGTGTTGCGGTTGATCTCGCGGATGATCTCTTCGGTCTTCTCGCGCGTCGAGCCGCCTGCGCCGTAGGTGACCGAGACGAACGACGGCTCGCGCTTGGAGAGGTCGTTGACGGCCTCGTGCAGGTTGGCGAGACCCTTGTCGGTCTTGGGCGGGAAGAACTCGAACGACAGCGTGCGTCCCTGCGTCAGCAGGTCACGGATCTTTGACATGGTCAGCTCCTGTCGGGGGGCAGCTACGGCGGGCCAGGTGGGCCGGTCAGCGACCGCCCAACAGGTTGGCGATCTCGCCGGCGGCTTCCTCGCCGTACGTCTTCGCGAACCGCTCGGTCGCGTCCGGGTGGCGCAGCCGGTATTCCTGCGGTCCGTCGGCCTCCAGCGATTCGGTGGCCATCAGCGAGCCGACCTGGGCCGACCGCTCCAGCGACAAGCCCTGGGCGATCCCGGACAAAAAGCCCGCCCGGAACGCGTCGCCCACGCCGGTGGGGTCGAAGGGCCCCTCACCGTTCGGGGGCACGGCCGGGACCTCGATCGCCGGCTTCCCGGCTTGCTCGATCACGCACCCCTTCGGCCCGTGGGTGGTCACCCGGATGCCGACACGCTCGAGGATGTCGCTGCTGGACCAGCCGGTCTTGGACTCGATCAGCGCGGCCTCGTAGTCGTTGGACAACAGGTAGGCGGCACCGTCGATGAGGTCGGCGACGGTCTCGTCGTCCAGGCGCGGCAGCTGCTGGCTGGGGTCGGCGGCGACCGGCCAGCCGTTGGCGCGGGCCTGCTGGGTGTGGCGCACCATCGCGGTGGGCTCGTTGGGGCACACGACCACGAGGTCGGGCGCGCCGTGCTCGCGGCCGATCGCCTCCAGATCGATGTGGGGCGCCTCGTCCATGGCACCCGGATAGAAGGAGGCGATCTGGTTCTCCTCCTCGTCGGTGGTGCACAAGAACATCGAGGTGTGAGCCTTCTCGGCCACGCGCAGCGCCGACGTGTCCACGCCGGCCCCGGCGAGGTGGGGCTCGTACTCGCTGAAGAAGTCCTTGCCCACGGCGCCGACCAGCAGCGGCTGCAGGCCGAGCTGGGCCATGCCGAACGAGATGTTGGCCGCCACCCCACCACGTCGGATCTGCAGCGAGTCGATCAGGAAGCTCAAGCTCACCCGCTCGAGCTGCTCGGCGACGATGTGTTCCCGGATCTTGCCGGGAAAGCTCATCAGGTAGTCGTTGGCGATCGATCCGGATA
>CAYQMQ010000066.1:0-10177 GCA_964418395.1 uncultured Actinomycetota bacterium | reverse complement strand
ACAAGCCGGTGCGCTCGATCACCGCGATCGCCGCCGCCCGCACATAATCCAACGTGGAATGATAGCCACGCGCCTCCAGCCACTCGCGGGCGTGGCGCCACCGCTGCTCGGGCGCATCACCCAAAGTGAACAGCGCCTCCTTGCAGCCCGCCTGGCGCCCGCGCTCAGCCAGATCGACGACCTCCTCGATCGACAGATACGCCGACTGGTCACCCGACGGCGGCTGGGCGAACGTGCAATACCCACACGCATCGCGGCACAGATGCGTCAGGGGCACGAACACCTTGCGGCTGTAGGTGACCTGCTCGCCGTGCGCCGCGTCACGCACCCGCGCAGCGACCGCGCACAACGCCTCCAAGGCATCGCCGCGGGCAGTGAGCAGCGTCGCCGCCTCATCAGCCGACAACGTCTTGCCGTCGTCGGCGCGCGCCAGCGCGCGCCGCAACGGCGTGGGAAGCTCGCGAAGGATGGCTCGATCGATCATGGCCGCATCGTAAAGCGTCTGGGAAGAGGAGAGCTGTTCGTCGGCTCCTTGCTGCGGCACTCGGCTAGCAAGAGCGGGGCGCTGGCCAGATCCGCACGTAGCTGATGGGGCCGCGCGCCCACTCGTGACGGCCCCCGAGCAGGCGCGACAGCTGGCCGCCGACGTCCTGGGTTACAGCACAGAATGGCTACCCTGAAAGCCCCCTTCTATGGAGCTGCGGAGGCAGACAGGGAGGTGACATGGCGTCGACCCAGGCGCTTGATGTTGTCGGTGATCTGCCCCTGCTCGGGTTCGGCCTGCCGGTGTCGGGGAGCTGGGCGACCCCGGACACGATGCGTCGCGTCTCCCGTCGCGCCGAGGAGCTCGGGTACGCGTCGCTGTGGACCTTCCAGCGCGTGCTCTATCCCGCCGACGGCGAGCTCGACCGGTCGTACAGCGCGGTGCACAACCCATCGAACCGCCCAGTGGATGACCCGTCGTACCGCGCGGTGCACGACCCCGTCGTCCCGCTCGCGCTCGTCGCCGGGCACACCGACCGGATCGGGCTGGGAACGGCGACCGTCTGCGCGCCACTCACCGCGCCCGCGCTGCTCGCGAAGACGATGACGTCGCTGGACGTGCTCTCCGGCGGCCGGCTCACCGTCGGGCTGGGGATCGGCTGGCTGCCGCAGGAGTACGCCGCCGCCGGCGTGCCCTTCGAGCGGCGGGGCGCGCGGATGGACGAGTACCTGCGCTGCCTGGAGGCGCTGTGGACGCAGGACCCCGTCGAGTTCGACGGGGAGTTCTACACGGTGCCGCGCTCGCACATGGGCCCGCCGTCTGTGCAGCAACCGCACCCGCCGGTGCTGCTCGGCGGGGCGGCTGCGCCGGCGCTGCGCCGCGCCGGGCGGCTCGCCCAGGGCTGGATCAGCAGCAGCCGGCAGGACCTCACCCGGATCGGCGAGTCGGTCGAGACGGTGCGCGAGGCCGCGCGCGACGCTGGCCGCGACCCGGAGGCTGTGCGGGTCCTGGTACGCGGCCTCGTCGAGCTCGTCGACGAGGACCCCGGCCGACAGCGCCGGCCACTCCAGGGGACGCGCGAGCAGGTGCTCGCTGATCTCGCCGGACTGCGCGCGCAGGGCGTCACCGAGGTCTTCTTCGACCTCAACTTCTCGCCGCGGGTCGGCTCCCCCGACGTCGACGCCAGCGAGGCAGTCGCGTACGCGGAGCACGTGCTGCACGCGTTCGCGCCCGCGAGCTGGTCGAGGTAGCGCGCGGTCGTGGGGTAGCGGGCAGGCCTACGCGGCTTCGACCTTCGGCATGATCTCTTCTTTGAGGCGCTTGAGGTCGTCGAGCGTCTTCGACACCGGCACGTCCGTGAACGGAGGCCAGATGAGCGGCATCGTGAGGCCGGCCTCCTTGTAGCGCTTGAGGTTGTCGGTGATCTGCGCTGCGGTCCCCACCAGCAGGTTGCTGGCCTTGCCCTGCGGCGTCTGGTCGGTCTCCTCGTCGGTGATGGTGAACCAGATCATGCTGCACATCTCGAGGTCGTCGATCGAGTGCCCGGTCCCCAGCTCCTCGAGCTCGTTGGCGATCTCGCCGCGCCACTTCTGGAGCGCCTCGGGCGTGTCCTGGATCCCGATCCAGCCCGACAGGTCGTACTTGGCGATGCGCTTCGCCGAGCGCTTCGGATCCTTGAGGCCGCTGAAGAAGATCGGCGGGTGCGGCTGCTGCACGGGCTTGGCTCCGAATCCGCATCTGTCGAAGTCGGCGAACTCGCCGTGGTACTCGAAGAGGTCGTTCGTCCAGATGCCCTGCATGATCTCGATCGTCTCGCGCACGTGCGCGTGGCGCCTCGGGAAGATGTGCGAAGCGCTCGCCGCTGCGAACTCCTCGGGCATCCAGCCGGCTCCCACACCGACGTTGACCCGGCCGTTCGAGAGGTGGTCGACGGTGGCGAGCTCCGCAGCGAGGACGCTGGGCGCGCGGTACGGCGTGTCGGTGATGCTCATGCCGATCCGCACCTTCGACGTCTTGGCCGCGAGCCAGGGGATGAGCGGCCAGCCCTGGTACCACTCGCCACGTGAGGACACCGGCAGCGCCGTCGGGAACTCGTCCATCATCCCGAACGAGTGCTGGAGCTCTCCGCGATCGGAAGCTTCCGGTACGACGATGCGGTCGAGCGTCCAGACCGAGTCGAAGTCGAGCTCCTCGGCGAGGCTGGTGAGGTCCTCGAGCTCCTTGACGGTTACCTTGTCCCGGAAGTTCGGCAGGTACAGCGCGAGCTTCATGTGAGGCGACCTCCTCAATGGGCGTAGGGGGACTGCGCCAGCACGCGCGAGGTCGAGCGGCACGCTTTCGAGCCTCGGCCTGCCTGCGTGGGACGAAGATAACAGATCCCGGCCCCGGCGGACCGGGGCAAATGCGCCGGCACGTCCTGGCGCGCGTGCACCCGAGCGGGTCCGAGGTTCAGGTCGCCCCCGGGCCCTCCGCCTCGGCTCGCAGCCGGTCGCGCAGCTCCCGCTTGAGGACCTTGCCGTAGTTGTTGGTCGGCAGCGCGTCGACGAACCGGTAGTCCTTGGGTCGCTTGAACCGGGCGATGCGGTCGAGGCACGTCTGGTCAAGGTCTGCGACCGGCGGCGGGGCGGTGTCGTCGCCCGCGACGACGAAGGCCACCACCGCCTCGCCCCACTCGGGGTCGGGCCGGCCGACGACGGCGGCGGCCTTGACCCCGGGGTGGCAGAGCAGGGCCTCTTCGACCTCCCGCGGGTAGATGTTCATGCCCCCGCTGATGATCAGATCCTTGGACCGGTCCCACAGCGTGAGGTAGCCGTCGGCATCGAAGCTGCCGACATCGCCGGTGTGCAGCCAGCCATGCCGCAGCGTCTCCGCGGTGGCCTCGGGCTGGTTCCAGTAGCCCGCCATCACCACGTCGCCTCGGACGACCACCTCGCCGACTTCGCCGGCGGGGAGGTCGCGGTCGGCGTCGTCGACGACGCGAACCTCGACGTCCGTGCGGGGGAAGCCGACGCTCTGCAGGCGGTCCCGCCACCGGGGATGATCCCGCTCGGCGTGGTCCGCCTTCGACAGGGCCGTGATCGTCATCGGCGACTCGCCCTGCCCGTAGATCTGGGCCAGGCGGGGGCCGAAGACGGCGAGGGCCTCCTCCAGGTCGGCCACGTACATCGGTGCGCCCCCGTAGATGATCGTCTTGAGGTGGGAGAGGTCGGCGGCGGCCACGGCCCGGTCGCCGGCCAGCCGCTTCACCAGCGTGGGAGCGGCGAAGAACGAGATCCCCGGCCAGCGGCGCAGGAGGGCGGCGAGTTCGTCGCCGTCGATGCCGCCCGAATCCGGCACGACGCTCACCGCTCCCCGGGCCACGTGCGGCAGCCCGTACAGCCCCGAACCGTGCGACAGCGGCGTGGCGTGGAGCATGGCGTCTTGGGGCATCACCGAGTCGATGTCGGCGAAGTAGCTGAGCGACATCATGAGCAGGTTGCGGTGCGTGAGCGTGGCTCCTTTCGGCCGTCCGGTGGTGCCGCTGGTGTAGAACAGCCAGGCCGGATCCTCCGGCTGCCGGTCAACGACCGGCGCCGGCGACGACGCCGTGAGCCGGTCCCACCGCTCACCGGGCGCGACCACCGCCGCTTGCAGCGACGCGACCGTGCCGACCAGCGACTCCATATCGCCGGCATGCTCGGCGTCGGTCACGACCACGGTCGACTCGCTGTGTTCAAGGATGTAGGCGATCTCGTCGCGGTGGAGGCGGGCGTTGATCGGCACGGCCACGAGACCGGCGTGCCAGATGGCGAACAGCGCCTCGAGGTACTCGGGACGGTTGGCCATCACGATGGCGACCCGGTCACCGGGCGACAGGCCGAAGCCGTCGCGCAGGCCCGTAGCCGCGCCGGCCGTCCGAGCGGCGAACACGCTCCAGTTGGCATGCACACGCTCGCCCTCGGCCAGCGCCGGGTCGTTAGGTCGCCGGCGACCGTGGCGCTCCACCCAGGCGGCCAGGTTCATCCCTTCATCTCCCCTTCGAAGGTGGAGGTGGCGTACCGCAGGCCCGGTTTCCCCGGCACGACGCCCACCGTAGCGCCGTTCGGTTTCGGCCATCCCGACGCCGGCGGTGGTCACGTGCGACAGCCCACGCGCGAACAGTATGAGCTCGCCGTCGACTCGACCAGTGCGATACCGAGCCGCGGTTGGCGTAAGCTTTCCCGAACATCGGCGACCCGCAGCGCGAGAGGCTGACCATGTCCAGCAACGAGAGGCCCGAGTCTCCCTCCCAGCTGATCGACGCGAGGATCAACGAACTGCCCGACTGGCAGGGCGCGATGCTGTCTCGGATTCGCCGCCTCATCAAGCAGGCGGTCCCCGACGTGGTCGAGGAGTGGAAGTGGAGAGGGGTCCCGGTGTGGTCCCACGACGGGATGATCTGCACCGGCGAGACCTACACCAACAAGGTGAAGATCACGTTCGCCAAGGGAGCCTCTCTCGAGGATCCAGCGGGCCTGTTCAACGCCAGCCTCGCCGGCAACACCAGGCGCGCTATCGACCTCCATGAGGGAGACGAGATCGACGAGCACGGCTTCACGTCCCTCGTCCACGCCGCAGCGGCTCTGAACGCGAACAAGGCCAAACCCAAGGGGACGGTCAAGAAAAGCGAGTGATGACCTGCGATCAAGGCCAGAGGCAATGCCGGGCTGGAACCGCGGCGCCGGTGGCCGGGAGGTCACTTCATTGTTCCGAGAAGTCGGGGATGGAGATGGAGCCGTCGGCTGCGAGCGGGAACCCGGGGTTGTGGGCGATCTCCCAGATATGGCCGTCCAGATCCGCGAAGCAGCCCGCATAGCCGCCATAGAAGGTCGCTGCCGGCGGGCGCGTGATCGTGGCTCCGGCTTGCTGAGCGGTTGCGATGATCTGATCAACCTCGCCTTGTGATCGGACGTTGTGGGCGAGCGCCATCCCGCCGAAGCCGTCTGAACCGTCATCAGCGGTGCCTATGTCGGCTGCCAGCTTCTGCCGGCTCCAGAGCACCAGTGCGAGGCCGCCGGCTTGGAAAAACACCGTCTCCTCCACCTCTTGGCCGTGCCATCCCAGACGTTCGTAGAACGCCCGTGCGCGGTGGATGTCGGCGACCCCGAGGGTGACGAGGCTGACCCGTTGCTCCATGCCGGCACGATACTCGCCCTGTGTCGGGGCTTGCTAACGTGTAGGTGGTGGGCACGGCACGGTCCGAGGTCTACGGTCGCTACGAGCTCGGCACCGAGCGGGGTAACGGTCCGGTGGGTCGTCTACGAGCTGGGCGACGTTCGAGCGATCTGTACGTGGCTCATCGCCGGCGACATCGACTCATCGCGAAGGAGCAGCCATGATCCGCATCACCCTGACCAGCGTGCTCGTCGACGACCAGGACAAGGCGCTTGACTTCTACACCGAGATGCTCGGCTTCGAGAAAAAGACCGACATCCCGATGGGCGAACACCGGTGGCTGACGGTGGTGTCGCCCGCTGATCCCGACAGCATCGAACTCGTCCTCGAACCGGATGCTCATCCGGCGGCTGGCCCCTTCAAGCAGGCGCTGGTCGAGGATGGCATCCCGTTCACGTCGTTTGCCGTCGATGACATCCACGCCGAGCACCAACGGCTGATGGAGCGTGGCGTGCGCTTTGTGCAGGAGCCTCTCGCGAGGGACGGGGTGAGCACTGCAGTGTTCGATGACACCTGCGGCAATCTCATCCAGCTTCATAGCATCGCCTGACGCCGGCGGTTCCCGCGGTTGCCCGGCATGCCGCGGAGGCGTTGTGCCACCGCCACTATTGATCTATGATCGCCGATCATCGATCATGAAGGGGTGCTGGTGGACCGCGCCGATGCCGAGGCGTATGCAACCTGGTTCCGGTGCTTGGCGGATGCCACGCGCCTGGAACTGCTGCACGTTCTCGCCGTGTCGGCCAGGCCCATGACGATCGGCGAGCTCGTCGACGCGGTTGATGTGGGCCAGTCGACGGTGTCGGGGCACGTGCGACGGCTGGCGGATGGGGAGTTCGTGCACGTCGAGCGGCGGGCGACCACGACGTATGTGTGGGTCAACGAGGAGTGCTTGACGGCGCTGCCGGCGGCGGCCGCGGCCATCATGGGCCAGCCTGGTGTCTCGGTGCTGTCGGAGGAATCGAACGCACACGACGCGGGCTCGCGGTGAGCGTCGACGCGGCGGCGCTGGCAGGGCAGTTCGGTGTGTTGCTCATCGAGCTCCTCGTGCTGTTGGCGCTCGTCTCGGGGGCCTTGGCTCTGCTGGCGCGCCGGGTAGGGGTGGCTCGCCTTCAGCGGTGGATGGGCGGCAGCCGCCTGGCCGGGTCGGTCAAGGGGATGGCGGCGGGGTTCGTCGTGCCCTTCTGCACCTACTCGGCGATCCCCGCCGTCGTGGCCATGCTCGACGCGCGGGTGCGAACCGCCACCGTGGCCGGGTTCCTGCTCGCGGCGCCAGTGCTCGATCCGCTGGTGCTCGGGGTGCTGTGGCTGCTGTTCGGCTGGCAAGCCACGCTGGCCTACGCCGCCGTCACCGCCGGAGCCGTGTTCCTGCTGGCGGTGGCCACCGATGCGCTGAAAGCCGAACGACTCTTGCGCCCGCTGCGCCGCCACGCCGGCGCCACGCTCGTGGCAACCGGCCGCGTCGCCTCGGACGAGGCCTGCACGGCCGACCCCTTCGGCGACGACCAGCCGTGGCTAGGCTTGCGGCCGGAGGCACGGGCCGCCGCGGCCTATGCGGCCGGGCTGTTGCGTCGGCTTGCCGTTCCGATGGTGGTCGCGGTCGCTGTTGCCGCCGCGATCGTGGGGTTCGTGCCTCAACAGTGGCTCGTGCGAGTCGCCGGACCGGACAACCCCTTAGCCGTGCCCGCCGCTGCGGCGCTCGGGGCGCCCTTCTATGTCTCCACCGAAGCGTTCCTGCCCGTCGCTTCGGCCCTGCACACCAGCGGCATGGCCCTGGGCGCCACCTTCGCACTGGTGATCTCCGCCGCCGGCGTCAACATCCCCGAGCTCCTCGTGTTGTCCCGCCTCATGCGCCCAGCGCTCCTGGCGGCCTACACCACCGCGGTCGTCGGCACGGCCATCGCTGCGGGCTACCTCATCCCCCTTCTGCTGTGAACCGACGACGGCCGGGAGACGCCGTCACGTCGCGTCAGCGGTCGCGACGGGTTCGGTCGCGACCAGCGGGACGATGTCGCAGACCGAGGCGCGCAGCGGCGAGCTGCCGCTGACCGGGTCGCTGGGCTGCTGGCGCAGCACGAGGTTGAGGTTGGCGCTGTCGGGGCCGAGCGGTGAATAGCCGGGGAGATCGAGCTCAGCGCAGGCTTGCCACCAGCCGTGCTGGCCGCAGACGACCTGCGGATCGAGGCTGGCGTTCAGCTTGGCGCGGGCGCGGACACGGCCGTGCGGGGTTGCCAGGTGCACCCAGTCGCCGGCGGCGATGCCGCGCTGCCGCGCTGTGTCGGGATGCAGCTCAACCTCGGGGTCGGGTGCTGCGCGGCGCAGGCTCGCCACGCCACGGTGCTGGGTCTCGCAAAAATGAAGCGACTTCGCGCACGTGAGGACCAGGGGGAAGCGTGCGGCAAGATCGGGGCGCGACCGGGGGCTAGTGCCCGGCTCGGCGAACTCCGGCAGCGGCGCGTAACCGTGCTCGAGCAGCGCCTCGGAGTACAGCTCCACCTTGCGGGACGTGGTGCGGAACCCGCGGGGCGCGTCGCCGTTCACCTCGGTGTGCTTGCGGTGGCGTGTCGCCAGCGGCACGCGCACCCCGGCGGGCTCGGCGCGCAGCTGTTCGAGCGTCACCCCACTGGGCGCGAGCTGGTGGCGCCGGCCGGCGTCGACGTCGCCGTCCCAGAAGTGCGCGCCCAGGCCCAGGCGGGTCGCCAGCGCGAAGATGATCTCCACATCCGAGCGGGCCTCGCCCCGCCGCGGCGCGACCGGCTGGCGCAGCTGCACCAGCGACTGCGCCGCCTCGCTCACCTCGAAGCCGACCTTGAGCCCCTCGGCCTCGAACGCGCTCGTCACCGGCAGCACGACATCGGCCTGCTCGGCGGTGGGGTTCATGAACAGGTCGGCGTGGACGAAGAAGTCGAGCGCCGCCAGCGCGTCGCGCCCTCGGGCGCTGTCGCCGTGGGCCATCATCAGGTTCGCCCCGAAGTTCACCAGCCCGCGGGCGCGGTAGGGGCGCCCCTCCAGCGCGGCGGCGTAGAAGTCCTCGCCGGTGACGAACCCGTACCGGGCCGGGCCGAGCGGGCGCTGCGCGACGCCGAGCGCCTGGGCGTGCTGCTCGGGGGCGAGCAGCTCGGCGCCGCCGATCGGGTTGGTGGGCACGCTGGCGAACTGCACGTTGCCACCGCGCGCGTCGAAGCTCCCGGTCAGGGCGTAGAGCTGGTTGATCGCGCGCACGGTCTGGGTGGCGTTGCTGTGCTGCTCGATCCCGCTCCAGGCGTAGAACGCGACCGGGCGGGCCTCCCACAGCGTGCGGGCGGTCTGCTCGATGTCGGCAGCGGCCACGCCGGTGGTCGCCTCCGCCACCGACGGCTCCATCCGCCCGCACTGCTCGGCGAGAAGATCGAACGCCGGCCGGCACGCCACCAGCCCGGCCGTGGTCGTGACCTCGTGGGTGCCAAACAGCGCCAACCGCGTCTCGTCGACCGCGTGGCGCCCGCGCGCGGGGTCGTAGGCCACCGGCGCCCCGTCGACGTCGTCCCAGGCGACGTAGTGAGCGGGATCGCCGGTCGGCGACAGCTCGCTGGCGCGCAGCAGGCGGCCGGTGTCGCCTCGTACGAGCAACGGCGCGTTGGTCCAGCGGCGGACGAAGTCGTCGTCGAACCAGCCGCGCGAGATCATCACGTGCGCAAGCGACAGCGCCAGCGCCGCGTCGGTTCCCGGCCGTACGCGCAGCCAGTGGTGGGCCTTGCCCGCCAGTCCGGCCCGCCGCGGGTCGACGACCACCAGGCGCGCGCCGCGCCGCAGCGCGGCGACGGTGCTCGTGGCGTGCGCAAGCCGGGCCACCGACGGGTTGTACCCCCAGTACAGGATGCAGCCGGCGTGGTCGAGGTCCGGCATGTACTCGCCGGGGACGGACTCACCCCAGGTGTAGATGGAGGCGAGATAGCGTCCCCAGCCGCACAGCTCCATGTAGGCGCACAGGTTCGGGCTGCCGAACGCGCGCTGCAGGCGCTGCACCCAGTCGACCGAATCGCTCATCGCCGACGTCGACGGCGAGGCGGAGCCAAACACCACCGACTCCGGGCCGTGCTCGCGCGCGAGCGCCGACAGCCGCGCCGCGACCGTGTCGAGCGCCTCCTCCCACGTGATGCGCTGCCAGCCGGGGTCGTCCGAGCCCTTGGGGTTGGTGCGCTTGAGCGGGTGCAGCAGCCGCTCAGGGTGGCGCACGAGCTCGGGCGCGGCCTTGCCCTTCACGCACAGCGCCTGGCCGGTGGGATGCGACGGGTCCGGCCGCAGCGCCGCGAACTCGCCGCCGGTGATCGTCGCCTTCGCGCCACACCGGGAGACACACAGCGGGCAAAAGGTCGACACCTGCGTTGTCGGCTGATCCTCCGTCATTCCCTCCACCCTCCCGGTTCGGGCCGCTCGACCCCGACGGCGCCACCAGCGGAACAAACGCGGCTCGTTGTCTCGCATAGTACGGCGGGATCACGCGGGTGAGAAGCCGCACGA
>CAYQMQ010000065.1:0-10218 GCA_964418395.1 uncultured Actinomycetota bacterium | reverse complement strand
CGAACTCCATGACGATGAACGGCTGCTCGTCGCCGCCCTGATCGAACACGCTGACAACGTGGGGGTGGGCGAGCGCGGCCGCGTGCTGGGCCTCGGTGCGGAAGCGGGCGAGCACTGGGGGCTCGTCGGCGAGGTGGGCGTGCAACACTTTGACGGCGACGTCCCGCTCGAGCGTCAGATCGCGGGCGCGATAGATCGAGGCCATGCCGCCGGCGCCGATCCGCTCGCTCAAGCGGTACCGCTCGCCCATCACCCGACCGGGGCCGGTGTCCTCGAGCCGGGCCGGACGAGCGCGCGACAGCTCGGACGCGTCATCGACATCCGATGCCTCGGCCCGCTGCGGGGCATCAGCATCAGAGCGACCCGACCCGTCGCTGGTGACTCGTTGCATCGGGCTCTAGTCTAGGCCGCTTGCCGCACGCGCTGAGCCAACCGCCTCACGGCGGCAACGGCGATAGCCTCGGAGATCATGGCCACCAAGCCCCGCATCCTTTCGCTGGTGCCCTCCGCGACGGATTGGGTCGTCGATCTCGGACTGGGGGAGCACCTGATCGGCGCGACCCATGAGTGCGACCTACCGCCGGGGTCACCCGCCCACCGGGTGGTGCGCCCGGCCATCGCCACCGACCCTGCCGACCCCGCCGGGGTGGACGCCGCAGTGGCGGCGTCCGCAGCCGACCACCAGCCGCTGTACACCGTGGACGAGGCCGCGGTCCGCGAGCTGGCGCCGACCGTGGTGTTGACCCAGACGCTGTGCGACGTGTGCGCCGTGCCCAGCGCCACCGTCCGCCGGCTCGTGGGGTCGCTGCCGACACTCGACGTGGTCACCCTGGAGGGCACCACCCTCGACGGGGTGCTCGCCGACCTCGCGACGCTCGGTGCGGCGTTGGGTGCCACGCCGGCTGCCTCGGCCCTCGCCGATCGACTCCGTGGCCGGTTGCAGCGGATAGCCGACGCCGTGGGGGACCGGCGTCCCAGGGCCGTCGGCGTCGCCGAATGGCCCGATCCGTTGTTCCTGGCCGGCCACTGGGTGCCCGACCAGGTGGCGGCAGCCGGCGCGGTGTGTGTGGGCGGTCAGAGTGGGCACCCCTCGCGACGTGGCGAGTGGGCCGAGCTCGCTGACGCCGAGGCAATCGTCGTCGCGCCCTGCGGCTACGACCTCGACGAGGCCGCCACGCACGGGGCGCCCCGGGTTCCGGGTTGGCTGTCCGCACCGGTGTGGGCCGCACACGCCGACCGCGCGTTCTCCCGCCCGGCAGCCGGGCTCGTGGACGGCGTCGAGGCGCTGGCGGCGATCGCTCACCCTGACGCGGTGGGCGAGCCCGACGACACGGTGGTCCGCTGTGTGCGCACACCCGACACGGTGACCCGCTGACATGAACGGCTGATAGAGGGCCGCTACCGCTTCGCTACTTGGGCGGCTAGCTCGCGGCGTGAACAACCAGGAAGGGCACATATGGGCACCGACGTTGAGCAGGAGCCGGCCGACCCGTTCCTCGAGGGGCTGGCGACGCTGGGGTTCGTGCTGGTGCAGCGCGATCGGAGAGGCACCGTGCAGCTGGCTCGCATGCCCAACCGCCACCTGACCGAGTGGGTCCACGACGACGGCCGCGAAGCCCTGTTC
Organism: uncultured Actinomycetota bacterium; assembly: GCA_964418395.1. GTDB lineage: Bacteria > Actinomycetota > Nitriliruptoria > Euzebyales > Egibacteraceae > QS-5-72-10. Next base: position 8,594 of record CAYQMQ010000065.1, on the reverse strand, counting down.
ACCTGGGAGTTCGACCTCGGCGAGTTCGTCTCCCTGATGGAATGGCAGATCGGGGCAGCCGAGACGAGCTTCCAGATCCTCTACCCCCAGTTCGACGTCAAGCTCGAACGCGACGTCGATGCCGTCGCCACCGAGATCACCCGCCTGGAGACACAGCTGTCCAACCTCGATCTCGCCGATCCGGCCCTGTGATCCGCCGTGTTGGTCAGCGCTCGATCGGCTCGATCGAGTCGATGTGCATGACCCGGCCCCGTTCGGGGTCGAACTCGAACTCTCCGGTGACCTCGACGATCGAGCCCACGTGCGGCTCGGCTTCCTCGAAGGGGGCCAGCTCGACGCGGTTGGCGTTTTGGTCCTGTAGCACCGCGTGACGGCGCACATCCTCCCGGTCGATGTCGACGACCACCCCCCGCAACACGATCTCCTCGCCGTCGTAGGCCTCGTGCTCGGTGACCAGGTCAGCCACCGCCACGTTCGAGGGCCCGCAACCGGCCCCCAGCACGCCGAGCAACGCCACGGCCGCCAGCGCCGGCCATGCCGCCGACCGCTGGCCGCGGCGACTGGGAGCGCCGGTGCTGGATCGCCTCATGTGCCGTGCCTCCTCGCGGATCAGGCGAACTCGGGTTTGCCGCGGTCGGTGGTCGAGCCGCTCGCGTACAACCGGGTGGGGATGCGGCCCGCATCGCGGGCGAGGCGGCCGCCGACGACGGCGTGGCGCAGCGCCTGGGCCATCGCCGCCGGGTCCTCGGCCCGGGTGACGGCGCTGGCGAGCAACACCGCGTCACAGCCCAGCTCCATGGCCAGAGTCGCGTCGCTGGCAGTGCCGATGCCCGCGTCGAGCACCACCGGGACCGTGGCATGTTCGACGATGATCTGCAGGTTGTAGGGGTTGCGGATGCCCGCCCCCGAGCCGATCGGCGAGCCCAGCGGCATCACCGCCGCGCAGCCGACCTCCTGCAGTCGCTGGGCCAACACGGGGTCGTCGTTGGTGTAGGGCAGCACGGCAAAGCCCTCGTCGACCAGCGCCTCGGCGGCGTCGAGCAGCTCCACCGCGTCGGGGAAGAGGGTGTGCTCGTCCCCGATCACCTCGAGCTTGATCCAGTCGGTGCCGAAGGCCTCGTGGGCCAGGCGCGCGGTGGTGATCGCATCGCGGGCGGTGTAGCAGCCGGCGGTGTTCGGCAGCAGCGTGACACCGCACCGCTCCAGCACCTCCACCACAGAGCCGCGGGCCTGCGGATCGATGCGGCGCAACGCCACCGTGGCGATCTCGGCGCCCGACGCCACCACGGCGGCCTCGAGCGCCTCCAGGCTCCTCGCGCCGCCGGTGCCCAACACCAGGCGGGAGGCGAAGTGGCGGCCGGCGAGCGTCAGCGGATCATCCATGCCCGCTGCCCATCTCGGTCCCACCGCCGCCCTGGATCGCCGTGACCATCTCGACGCGGTCGCCCTCCCCGAGCGGCGCCTCACCCCACTGAGCCTGCCGGACGACCTCGCCGTTAACGGCCACCGCGACCTGGTCGGCGGACGCCACCGTCTCCTGGACGAGATCGGCCACGGTCGTGCCGGCGACCAGCTCACGCTCCTCGCCGTTGACGGATACGCGCATCCCGCTCATGCGGCCACCGTGACGAACCGCTGCGGGGTGAACGCCTGCGTCTCGACCGGAGGTGGCTCACCGGCGACCAGCTGGGCCACCGCCTCGGCCGTGATCGGGGTCAGCAAGATGCCGTGCCGGTGGTGCCCGAAAGCGAACACCACCCCCTCCACCGGGGCGTGACCGATCACCGGGCCGTTGTCCGGCGTCGTCGGGCGGAACCCAGCGACGGTCTCGACGAGCTCGAGCTCGGCCACCTCCGGCAGCAGCTCCCAGGCATCCCGCAGCAGTTGGAGCACCCCTCCGGCCGTGGTGGCGGGGTCGTGGTCCCACTCCTCCACGGTGGCGCCGATGACCACGCGCCCGTCGCCGCGAGGCACCACGTAGACCGTCAGTCCCCGCACGACGCGCGAGGCCAACGGCGTGTGGGGGTTGCGCTCCCGCAGATGCAACAGCTGGCCCTTGACCGGGCGCACCGGGACCGCTTGGCCGACGCCCTCGATCTCGCCGGAGCGCCACCCGGCCGCGACGATCACGTGGTCGCAGGCATGCGTCCGGCCGGTGGACAGGCGCGCGCCGGTGACCCGACCGCGCTCGGAGGTCACGCCGGTCACGGCCGCGCGGGCGAACCGCACCCCGGCCCGCTCGGCGGCCCGCTGCAGCGCCGACACCAGCGCCCGGTTGTCGACCTGGTGGTCTCCCTCGCACAGCATCGCCCCCCGCGTGCGGGGTGACAGGCCCGGCTCCATCCCGCGAGCCTCACGGCTGCGCAGCCGGCGGCTCGGCAACCCCAGGCGGGCGTGATAGTCGGCGAGGCGATCCAGCACGCGGGCATCATCGGCGTCACGCGCCACGACCATCGCCCCGGAGCGGCGCAGGCCGGGGTCCATGCCGCTGGCCTCGGCGAGCTCGTCGGCGAAACCACCCCACCGGTCGGCCGCGGCGAGGTTGAGCGCCAACAGCGCCTCTTCGCCGAAGGTGGCCTCGGTGGCTGGGGCCAGCATCCCCGCGGCCGCCCATGAGGCGCCGTGGCCAACGTCGGGGTCGTACACCGTCACGGCACACCCCGCCTGCGCCAGGCGCCACGCGCTGGCCAAGCCGACGACGCCGCCGCCGGCGATCACCGCCTCACCGCGTTCGTGGTGCGAGGCCATCCGTCGTCACTCCCTCCGCCGGCATCACCCGGATCAGGTACTGACGGTCGGCGGCTTCCTGCCGCCCTCTCAGCCCGGGGCACCGGGCTCCCGTGTGCTTTCCAGGATATCCCTCTGCGTCAACGTCCACGCGTGGGCTGACCGCGTCCCGCTACGCTCGCCGCCGGCCCGCGAACAGAAGGTGACGATGGCACCCCGCGACGGCGCTTGGCGGCGACGCCGGCTGGCCGACAGCCGGCTGTACCTGTGCACGCCGCTGCGAACCGACTTGCGCAGCTTTCTCGACGGCGTGCTGGGAGCTGGCGTGGACATCGTGCAGCTGCGCGACAAGCACGCTAGCCGCCGGGACCAGACGGAGGCCGCCGCAACCTTCCGGGAGGCCGCCCGGGCGCACGGGGCGTTGTTCGTCCTCAACGATGATCCGGTGCTGGCGGCCGGCGCCGATGCCGACGGGGTGCACGTGGGTCAAGAAGACGGGCCGGTGGCCGAGGCCCGCCGCGCCGTGGGGCCCGAGCGGATCGTCGGCCGGTCGACCCATTCGGGCGAGCAGGCCACCGAGGCGCTGGCCACCGACGCCGACTATCTCGCCATCGGCCCGGTGCACGCCACGCCCACCAAGGAGGGGCGCCAGCCGATCGGGCTGTCCCCGGTGCGCGAGCTCGCCGGGGTCGCCGACCGTCCCTGGTTCGTCACCGGCGGCATGGCCGCCGACACCATCCCCGAGGTGGCCGACGCCGGCGCCCGGGGGTTCGTGGTGGTGCGCGCCATCACCGAGGCGCCGGACCCCCCCGCTGCGGTCCGGGCCGTGCGCGGGGCCATCGGCGAGGCCGCGACCGGTCACTGCTGACGCCGGCAAGCCATGCCCTCGCACGCGTGCGACACTTGGCGGCGTGCGTCGACGCGCTGCGCCCTTCCGCTGGCCCCGCCTCATCGTCGGCACCGCGGTCGCGCTCTCGATGCTGGCGACCGCCTGTGGCGCCGATGACGATCGCGACGTCGTCACGGTGGGGGCGGGGTCGACCTCCGAGCAGCAGGTGCTGGCCGCCCTCACGGTGGTGGCGCTCGATCATGCCGACATCGACACGCAGCTGGCGCTGGACCTCGGCGGAACGATCGGGCTGCGACGCGAGGCGCTGCGCGGATCGGTGGATCTCTACTGGGACTACACCGCCGCGGCCTGGGCGCTCGGGTTGCGGCAGCAGAGCCCGCCCGCCGACCCGGAGGAGTCGTTCGAGCGCGTGCGCGAGGCGGACCTGCGACGCAACGACCTCGTCTGGCTGGAGCCGTCCGACGCCAACGCGACGCTGGCGTTGTTCGTCGACGGGGAGGCGCTCGGCGAGGACCAGGCAGCCTCGATGGACTGGCTGGCCCGCGAGCTCTCGGGTCAGGAACGAACGCTGTGCGTCGATTCCGACTTCCGACAGCGGTCCGGCGGGCTGACCGACCTGGCCGAGGTCTATCCGATGGATCTCGACCGGGTGGAGGTGGTCGAAGCCGACGAGAGCGCGGCCATCCAGGGGGTCGCGGAAGGGCGCTGCTTCGCGGGGCTGGGCACGGCGACCTCCGGTGAGGCCCAGGCAGCCGGGCTGGTGCGCGTCCACGACGATCTCGGCGTCTTCCCCGCCTTCGTGGTCGCCCCGGTCGTGCGCGAGGGCGTCCTGGAACGCGCACCTCGCCTCACCTCGGCGCTGGAGCCGATCACCGACCTGTTGGACACCGCCACGTTGGCCCGGCTGAACGCCGAGACGCTCGAGGCCGAGAACTTCGAAGAGCGCCGAGCGGTCGCCCGCCGCGAGCTCGCCCCCTATCTCGACGACGCCTGAGCGCTCCAGCCGGGTGCGGGTTGACCTCGCCCCGTCATCGGCCTACCGTTGCTGAACGCACGTTCGGTATCGTCGGTCAGCCAACCGGTCAGCCATCGGGGACGAGCGCTCATGAGCAAGCGAATCCGGGAACCGGTCGAGGTCGCTCACAGCCGCGATCCGCACGGCGACCTCGTCCCGCACGCCTTTCGTTGGCGCGGAGCCCGCTACGAGATCACCACCGTGCTCGGGCATTGGCGCGAGGACGCCAGCTGGTGGGCGGGGGCGGGGCTGGTGGTGCCACAACGCGACCTGTGGCGAGTCGAGGCGCGTGGGGGTCGATCCGGCGCCGGGTTTCGGGGCTGCTACGAGCTGGTGTCCGAGCCCGGCGGGTGGCGGCTGGACCGCGTGTGGGACTGATGCCGTTCATCCCTGCCGCCGCCCCGCTGTCGTGGGTAAGGTGAGCGCTATCAGGCTCGAGGTGACCGACCCGCCGCACGCCGTGTGCCCGCGATCCGGGCACGCCTCACGAAAGGTCCCGCCGTGAGCGACGATCCCATCATCACCGACGGGATGCCCACCCAACTGCCGGACGCCGACCCGCAGGAGACCCGGGAGTGGCTGGACTCGCTGGACGCGGTCATCGCCCACCACGGCCGCGACCGCGCCCGGTATCTGCTGCTGAAGGTGATCGAGCGCGCCCGCAACAGCCAGGTGGGCCTGCCGGCGCTGCGCTCGACCGACTACATCAACACGATCCCGCCGGAGCGCGAACCCGAGTTCCCCGGCGACGAGGCCATGGAGCGGCGCATCCGCGCCTACATCCGCTGGAACGCGGCGGTGATGGTCAGCCGGGCCAACCGCCCCGAGATCGGGGTCGGCGGCCACATCGCGAGCTATGCCAGCGCCGCCGACTTGTACGAGGTGGGGTTCAACCACTTCTTCCGCGGCAAGGGCGGCACGGCTCACGACGGCACGGATCTGGGGCCAACGCGAGCCGGTGACCAGGTGTACTTCCAGGGGCACGGCTCTCCGGGCATCTACGCGCGCGCCTACCTGGAGGGGCGGCTCACCGAGGACCAGCTGGACCTGTTCCGCCAGGAGACCGAGCGCACCGCCGACGGGCGCCAGGGCCTGTCCAGCTACCCGCACCCGCGGCTCATGCCGGACTTCTGGGAGTTCCCGACGGTCTCGATGGGGCTGAGCCCGCTGACGTCGATCTATCAGGCGCGCTTCAACCGGTACCTGCAGCACCGGGGCATCACCGACACCTCCGATTCGCGGGTGTGGGCGTTCCTCGGCGACGGCGAGATGGACGAGCCCGAGTCGCTGGGCGCGCTGCACATCGCCGGCCAGCAGGAGCTGGACAACCTCACGTGGGTGGTCAACTGCAACCTGCAGCGCCTCGACGGACCCACCCGCGGCAACGGCAAGATCATCCAGGAGCTGGAGAGCGTGTTCCGCGGGGCCGGCTGGAACGTCATCAAGCTCGTGTGGGGCCGCAAGTGGGACCGGCTGCTCGAGCACGACCACCAGCACGAGCTGGTGCGGCGGATGAACGAGACCCCGGACGGGCAGTTCCAGACGTATGCCACCAAGGACGGCACCTACATCCGCGAGCACTTCTTCAACTCGCCCGAGCTGGAACGGATCCTGGCCCAGTCGGGCTTCACCGAGGAGGACCTGCCGCTGCTGGACCGCGGGGGGCACGACTACCGCAAGGTGTATGCCGCCTTCAAGGCGGCGGTGGAGCACCGCGGCCAGCCCACGGTGATCCTGGTCCAGACGATCAAGGGGTGGACGCTGGGCCCGGACTTCGAGTCGCGCAACGCCGCCCACCAGATGAAGAAGCTCACCGAGCGGGCGCTGAAGAAGTTCCGCGACCGCCTCGACCTCGACATCCCCGACGCCGATCTCGAAGGCGACCTGCCGCCGTACATCCGCCCCGGCGACGACAGCGAGGAGATGGCCTACCTCCACCAGCGCCGCCGGGAGCTCGGCGGCTACCTGCCGGAGCGGCGCGTGACCGCCCGGGGGGTGGATCTGCCCGGCGACGACGCCTACGACGAGCTCAAGCACGGCTCGGGCACGCAGGAGGTCGCCACGACCATGGCGGCGGTGCGCCAGCTGCGCGGCCTGCTCAGACACCCCGACCTGGGCCCGCGGATCGTGCCCATCATCCCCGACGAGGCGCGCACGTTCGGCATGGACGCCATGTTCCGCGAGTACAAGATCTACTCGCCGGTGGGCCAGCTGTACGAGCCGGTCGATCAGGAGATGCTGCTGGCCTACATCGAGGCCAGCGACGGCCAGCTCATGCACGAGGGCATCACCGAAGCCGGCTCGATGGGCACGTTCCACGCCGCCGGCTCCAGCTACGCCACCCATGGCGAGCCGATGCTGCCGGTGTACGTCTTCTACTCGATGTTCGGGTTCCAGCGCACCGGCGATCTCATCTGGTCGGCCGCCGACCAGCGCGCCCGCGGCTTCCTGTTCGGCGCCACCGCCGGGCGCACCACCCTCAACGGCGAAGGGCTCCAGCACGAGGACGGCCACTCGATCCTGCTGGCCACGAGCAACCCGGCCGTGGTGACCTACGACGCCAGCTTCGCCTACGAGCTCAGCGTGTACCTGCAGGACGGCGTCGACCGCATGATCGGGCGCGGCGACGACGTGATGTATTACCTGACCATGTACAACGAGCCGGTCGTCCAGCCGCCGATGCCCGACGACGTCACCGTCGACGACGTGGTCCGCGGGCTCTACCGCTTCGCCGCCGCCCCGGGCGAGCATCCCAACACCGTGCGGGTGCTGGCCAGCGGGTCGGCGATGACCATGGCCCGCCAAGCCGTCGACCTGCTGGCCGACGACTGGGACGTCGGCGCCGAGCTGTGGAGCACGCCCGGCTGGGTGGGGCTCCACCGTGACGGCATCGCCACCGACGAGCACAACCTGTTGCACCCGGGCGAGGAACAGCGGTCAGCGATTGTCACCCAACAGTTGGGCGAGTCCGAGGCTCCCGTGGTCGGCGTCACCGACTACCAGCAGGCCGTGCCCGAGCTCATCAGCCGCTGGGTGCCGGCCACGTACCTGACCCTCGGCACCGACGGGTTCGGCCTCAGCGACACTCGGGCGGCCCTGCGCCGCCACTTCCGCATCGACGCTGAGCACATCGCGGTCGCCGCCCTCACCGGCCTGGCCCACGACGGGGTGATCAAAAGCGACACGGTCACCGAGGCGATCGACCGCTACGGGATCGACATCCGCGCCGTGGACCCGGCGCGGTGACGCGGCGGACGCGCCGAAGAGGCGAGTCAGTCCAGCGGGATCGGCTCGCCGCCGGCGGCGGGCACGGCCGTTGGCGTCTCGTCGGCCTGGCCCGTCACGCGCACCCCGTCGACCACGCAGTGCTCGAAGCCGGCGTCGCCGCCGGCGTCGACGACCTCGGCGTACACCTCGTCGAACAGCTCGTCGGGCACCGCCAGCTCGGCGACGTCACCGATCTCGGTGCGCGCCCGGTTGATCAGCTGGGTCACGACCGTCGTGCGGGTGGTCTCCATCGTTGCGCCTTGCTGCAGCGGAACACGATCTCGCCTCCGATGATGCCGCAAAGGAGAGGCGCGTGAAGCCATGGCACCGCGCGGCGCTGGCCGGAATGGCCGGCGGGCTCGCCGTCCAGGGGATCGTGCGCAGCTCACACGCCCAGCTGGCCCGCATGGGCGGCACCACGATCGCGGCCCCGACCGCGGCCGGATGGGTCACCGACTTCCTCAACGCGGCCTACTTCCGCCGCCCCCGCCGGCTGCGACACGTCGACGCCCTGCGGCTGGCCTTCGACATCCTGTCCACCCGCTGGTATCAGCTCGACCGGCGCCTGACCGCCCGCGACGTCGCCGCCTTTCACCGCACGTTCGGCGTGGCGCGGTTCGCCCGCGGCCACGACGCGGCACCGCGGGGGACGTTGGCCTATGACCAGCTGCTGGGCGGCGCCGCCACGCTGCTGGGCGACTGGTTCCCCGCCCACCGTGACGACCCCGCCACTCG
>CAYQMQ010000064.1:0-10327 GCA_964418395.1 uncultured Actinomycetota bacterium | reverse complement strand
TCGAGCAGCTCGACGGCGTCGCGCAACGCGTAGCTGTAGTGGGTCAGCGCCCCGGGGTTGAGCACCACCGCGGCGGTGCCGTCGCCGCGGGCGCGGTGCAACCGGGCGACGAGCTCGCCCTCGTGCTCGGTGGCGAACAGCTCCACGTCCGGGTGCACCGTCCGGGCGGCGTCGGCCACGTCGTCGAGGGTGGCGGTGCCGTACACCGCCGGGTCGCGCGTGCCGAGCTGGGACAGGTTCGGGCCGTGGGCCAGCAGGATCGTCACATCGGCCATTCCCGCAAGCCTAACGCGCCCACCAACGCGGCCCGTTGCCGCCTCCGATCCCAGCCCCCGCGCCGGGCGGCCGGTCGGCCCAGGACACCCAACCCGGGCCGACCGGCCTCGCGTGTGTCGCCCACCGGTCAGGGGGTGGTCGTGGCTTGCCCGCCAGGCGGCAGCGGGGCAATCGAGCGCAGAGTGTAACCGGATTCGGCGCGCTTGTACGCGCCGTGGTCTACTGATCGGCGTCCACCAGGTCCGCGGGCACGGCCACATCAACGAGCCCGAAATCCAGTCGTTGCAGCGCGCCCAGCGTCGATCGCACCCCACCCTGGTCGTGGCCGGCAACGGCGGGTGTTGGGCCACCCGCTCGAGGCCGTCGACCTTCCAGTCACGCGCCTGCGGGGCCGACGTGCCCCTCTCGTCGGTCCTGCGCACCCCGTCGCCACCCTGAGGACACCGGAAGGTGCGCCTGTGGTTCCATCGGCGTGAACCTCACCGGCCTCCGCGGCGTCAGACCAGGTGAGCGACCTCTTGGCCGTGGCCGGATCCACCGTGGGAAGGAGCGGTCGCGTGGCCAGCCACCCCGAGACCGAACCGCGGTGGGAGCGCCCCCAGCGCCGCGGCGGACGACGCGCAGTGTGGGTGGGTGCCGCGGCGGTGATCGCCGCCGCGATCGGCGGCGTGATCGGCGGGGCCGGCGATGACGAGGACCTGTCCGTGGACGAGGTCGACGACGCCGCCGAAGCGAGACCGCAGCCGCCGCCAGTGGATGACGAAGAGCGGTGGACCCTCCACTCCGACCCCGACAACGCCCAGGTGGTCGCCCCCGCCTCCGACGGGGGCGCGTGGGTGATCACCCGCGGCGCCGGCGTGGTGCGCTGGCACGACGCCACCACCCACCAACGTCATCCGCTCGACGAACGCGTGGCTGGGTGGACCGGCATGGCAGCGGCCGGCGAGGGGGCGGTGTGGATGGTCGCCGGCCGACGCGGCGATGAGGGCGAGCCGTCCGGCACCGTCCTCGCCCGCTTCGACGGCCAGGAGTGGACCACCCATCCGCTCGACGAACGGCTGACGCACGCGGGGGTGGGCGCGCTGGCCGTCGACGACGACGGCGACGTGTGGGTCGGCCTCTTCCAGCCGGCACCCGGCAGCGGCGAGCTCGCGGCGCCCCACAAGGCTCCCGTGGTGGCGCGCTTCGACGGCCGGACGTGGACGTTGTATACCCGCGACGACGGGCTGCCCGTCGGCGACGTGCGCTCGCTGACCACCGACGATCGCGGCGCCGTGTGGGTGGTGACGGTGGGGCACCGCCGCGATGCCGGCGATGGTGGGGTGGCGCGCTTCGACGGCCAAGGGTGGACCAGCTGGTCGCTCGATGAGGTGCCCGCCGACGAAGTCCGTTCGGTGGCAGCCGGCGGAGGCAGCGTCTGGGCGCTGGCCCGAAACGAGCCGCGCAAACCCCAAGAGCCGCCGGAGCCCGACGACCCGCCGCCGCCCCCCTCCCGCTCGCTGCTGCGCTTCGACGGCAGCGGATGGACCGCCGCCGTCACCGACGACGCCCTGCCCGAGGGCCACCTCGGCAACCTCGCCGTCGACGGCGCCGGCGTCCCGTGGCTCGTCGTCCACCAGCGACGTGATGCACCGCGCCTCGTGCGCTTCGACGGCGACGCATGGGCCACCCACACCACCGCCGACGGGCTGCCCGCCGCCGAGGTGCGCGCGATCACCGGGGACGACACCGGCGGGCTGTGGGCGGCGACCCCCGGCGGGGTGGCCCGCTTCGACGGGGACGCCTGGACTGCGTTCACCATCGGCGCCGAAGGGCCGCCGGGCGACGCACTCACCGCGGTGGCCGCCGACGATGAGGCGGTGTGGGTCGCCGGGGGCGGGCCGACGGCCGGGAGGTTCGGCAGCGTCTGGCCGAGGACCGGGGCCGGCGTCGGCCGGTTCGACGGCGAAGAGTGGACCACGTGGACCGCCGACGACGGGCTCGCCGACGACGCCGTGGCCGCGCTGACCATCGGCGAGAACGGCGCGGTGTGGGCCGGCACCGCCGGCGGCGTGTCCCGTTTTGCGGACGGCGAGTGGACGAGCTGGACCGCCGACGACGGCCTCGCCCACCCGCGGGTGCCGTCGGTCGCGGTCGGCGCCGACGGGACCGTGTGGGCGGTGATCAGAGACGGGTTCCCCGGCCCCCGTGCGCCGAGGTCCCTGTCGCCCACCGGGGAACCGGACCCGGCCGAGCCGGAGGCCGGCATCGCGCGCTTCGACGGTGAGCGCTGGACCAGCTGGACCGGCGAGGACCTGCCCGACGGCGGGCTCCCGACCGCAGTAGCGACCGGTGAGCGCGGCGGTGTGTGGGTGGCCACCACCACGCCGGCAGACCGCGAGGAGAACGACGACCGGCCGGAGGAGGGCGCACAGACCGGCGGCGTGTGGCGATTCGTCGACGGCGAGTGGATCACCGATCTGCGCAGCGATGAGCTGCCCAGCCGCGACGTGCACGCCGTTGCTGTCGGCGACGACGGCACGGTGTGGGCCGGCACCGACCGCGGGATCGCCCGCTTCAACGGGGTCGGATGGAGCGATCCGGTCGGCGACGGCCCGCTCGGGCTCAGCGACGCCATCGGGCGCACCCGGGTCGAGACGGTCGCCGCCGCCCCAAACCACACCGCGTGGTTCGGCGGGAGGTTCGGTTTGGCCTGGGTCGACGGGCGCGACTGGACCATCGCCGACCGTCGGGATCCGGCCCGCGGCCGGCGCCCGGTGGGCGCGGTGTTCGCGATCGCGGTGACCGACGAGACCGTGTGGGCCGGCACCGACCGCGGCCTCGCCCGCTTCGACTCGCCCTGAGCCCCTCGGGAGGGCATCACATCAGGCTGGCGATGGCCTCGTCGACGGCGGCCGGGGTGGGCGCCTCGACCACGCGCGCCTCGCCGGGCCGGGCGCACAGCACGAAGCGCCAGCCCGCCTCGCCGGCGCCGCGCGCCTTCTTGTCGCGGCTCAGCGTCGCCCGCACCGCGCTCGGGTCCAGCCGCACCCCGCCGGTGGGAAGTCCCAGCGCCACACACAGCGCCTCGGTGCGTTGAGCCAGCCCCGGCTCGCTGATGCCGAGGCGCTCGCCGAGGCGGGCGGCGGCGACCATGCCCAGCGCCACCGCCTCGCCGTGCAGATAGACGGCGTACTCGGTGGCGGCCTCGATGGCGTGGCCGATGGTGTGGCCGTAGTTGAGCAGCGCCCGGTCGCCGGTCTCGCGCTCGTCGCGACCGACCAGGTCGGCTTTGACCGCCACCCCGCGGGCGACGACGTCGGCCAACAGCTCGGCGTCGCCGGCCACGGCTTCATCGGGGCGCGCCTCGAGCCGGGCGAGCACCTCAGGGTCGGCGATGAACCCGTACTTGGCGACCTCGCCCAGCCCCGCGCGCCGCTGGCGCGCCGGCAGCGTGGCCAGAGTCCCCGTGTCGGCGACCACCGCGATCGGCTGGTGGAACGCCCCCACGAGGTTCTTGCCCTCCGGCAGGTTCACCCCGGTCTTGCCGCCGACGGCGGCGTCGCACATCGCCAGCAGCGTCGTCGGCACCTGCACCACCGCGACGCCTCGGTTCCAGGTCGCGGCGGCGAAGCCCGCCAGGTCGCCGACCACCCCGCCGCCGAGGGCGACGACCACGTCGCTGCGGCGCACCTCGGCGGCCGCCAGCCGGTGCCACAGCTCGGTGAGCACCTCGGGGGTCTTGGCGTGCTCGCCGTCGGGGACCTCGATGATCTCGGGCCGCAGGCCGGCCCGCTCGCAGGCGGCGGTCACCTGCTCGCCGTACAGCGCCCCCACGGTGGCGTTGGTGACCACCGCGACCGTGGCGGCCTCGGGCGGCCACGGCACCAGCTCGTCGAAGCGGTCGAGCAGTCCCGGGCCGATGACGACGTCGTGGGAGGCGTCGCCCAGCGGCACGGTCACGCGGGTGACGGAAACGGGCGCGCGGTCAGAGCTCACGCGATCGCCTCCTTCTCCTCGCGCGCCAACAGCCCGGGCTGGCGCCGCGCCCACTCCAACACCTCGTCGGCGATGTCGGCCACGGCCCGGTCGGTGGTGTCCACGTGCAGCCCGGCGGCGCGGCGATACACCTCGCGGCGCTGGCCGTGCAGCTCGCGCACGCGGGCGGACACGCTCTCGACCCCGGTCAGCAGCGGGCGGCCGGCGCCGTCGCCGACGCGCTCGGCCAGCGCCTCGGGGTCGGCGTCCAGCCACACGAGGTCGCCGGTGGCCTTCAGCGAGGTGACGTTGGCGGGGTCGGTGACCGCTCCCCCGCCCACGGCCACGACCACCCCGCGGATCGTGCCCACGTGGCGGCACATCGCCGCCTCGGCCTCGCGGAACCGGCGCTCGCCACCCTCGGCGGCGAACAGCTCGGGGATCGTCGCGCCCAGCTCGGCTTCGACCATCGCGTCGGTGTCCAACACCTCGCGGCCCAGCCGGTGGCCGAGCTCGGCGGCCACCGCGCTCTTGCCCGCCCCCATCATCCCCACCAGCACGAGGTTGCGGCCGGGATAGATCACGCTCATGGCTGCTCGGGCGGGGTCGACGTCGGCCCATCGGGGGGTGCGGGCGTGCGGCGGGCGAGGTCGGCGCGGTAGCCGGCCAGGTTGCGCTCGACCTCGGCCAGCGAGTCGCCGCCGGTCTTGTCCAGCAGCGCGGCGGCGAGCTCGAGGGCGACCACGGCCTCGCAGACGATGCCGGCGCGCGGCACGGCGCACACGTCGGAGCGCTGGGTGATCGCCTGGGCGGGCTCGCCGGTGGCGGTGTCGACGGTGGCAAGCGGCTGGGTGAGGCTGGACAGCGGCTTCATCGCCGCGCGCACCCGCAGCGGCCCGCCGGTGGTCATGCCGCCCTCCACGCCGCCGGCCCGCCCGGTCCGGCGGGTGTAGCCGTCCTCGCCGAGCTCGATCTCGTCGTGGGCCTTCGAGCCGGGCACCTCCGCCGAGCGAAAGCCCTCGCCGATCTCGACGCCCTTGAACGCCTGGATGCTCATCAGCGCCGCCGCCAGCCGCGTGTCGAGCTTGCGGTCCCAGTGGACGTGGCTGCCCAGCCCGGGCGGCAACCCGGTGGCGACCACCTCGATGACGCCGCCGAGGGTGTCGCGCTCGTCCTTGGCCTGGTCGATGCGGGCCTGCATCGCCTCGCTGGCGCTGGCGTCGGCGCACCGCACCGGGTCGTCGTCGACGTCGTCTTGGCCCTCGGGGGTGGGCGCCGGCGCGTCGCAGGCGACCTCGCCGATGCGCACGGTGTGGCTGACGATGGCGATGCCCAGCGCCGACAGCAGCTCGCGGGCCACGGTGGCAAGCGCCACCCGCGCGGCGGTCTCGCGGGCGCTGGCGCGCTCGAGGGCGTTGCGCACGTCGTCGTAGCCGTACTTCTGGGCGCCGACCAGATCCGCGTGGCCCGGCCGCGGCCGCGTCAGCGGCTGGCCGCGGCCGGTGGCGGCGACCGCCTCGGGGTCCTCGGGCGGGTCGGGGCTCATGACCTCGGCCCACTTGTCCCACTCGGCGTTGCGGATCAGGATCGCCACCGGCGAGCCGAGCGTGAGCCCGTGGCGCAGGCCGCCGAGCAGCTCGAAGTCGTCGCTTTCCCACGCCATGCGCGGGCTGCGCCCGGTGCCGAGCCGACGGCGGGCGAGCTGGTGGGCGATGTGGGCGCGGTCCACGGGCACGCCGGCCGGCATCCCCTCGAGGATGCCCACCAGCGCCGGACCGTGGGACTCGCCGGCGGTGAGATAGCGCAAGGTCATGGCAGTGTCGTGGCAGTAGCGGCGGCGCGGCTGACGCCCCCGGGACGGTGAACGCTACCAGCGGCGCCGCCGACGTCCGGCGACCGTTCACGGCCGCGCGGCGTGCCAGCCTCTCCCGCTGGCGACCGTGCGTGGCGAGGGTGCCGGGCAGCCGCGCGCCCCGCTCGCGGCGTGCGAGCGGGGCGCGTGCGACCGTCCCGCGATCGGAAGCGGCGAGCGCGGGCTACTTGCGCACCCGGTCACCCTCGCAGAGCGTGAAGCGCGAATCGCCGTACAGCATGGTGGCGCATTCGTCGGCGATGTCGAGCAGCTGGAAGTTGTCGGCGAACGTCTCGCCTTCGAGGACGTCGTAGCCGGTCTCGTTCACCTCGATCGAGGCGCGCTGCAGGTCGTCGTCGCCGGTGTAGATGTCGACCAGGGTGACGGTGGTCGAGTCGACGTCGGCTTGGTCCTCGCCGCCGTCGCCGCCACCGGAGGTGTCGCCCCCCGTCGACTCACCGCCGCCGGTGGCGGTGGCGGCGCCGGAGCCACCGCCGCCGCTGGTGTCGGTGACGAGCTGGGTGAACGGGTCGCGGGCGTTGACCACGTGGGTGGAGTCCAGCGCGTCGTCCTCGGCCGGTGCGGCGTCATCATCGTCCTCGGCGCCGCCGCCGTCCTCGGCGCCGTCACCCTCGGCGTCGCCCGACGGGTCGCCGGGCTCGTCGGCCTCCGCGTCCGGCCCGGGGTCGGCCTCGGCGTCAGCGTCGGGCTCGGCGGCGTCGACCTGGTCGTCGCCGGCCACAGAATCGGACTCGTCGGACATCAGCGGTTGGAGCACGAAGACCCACAGGGCGGCGGCCACGCCGATCGCGGCTACGACCCCGAGGGTGATCAACAGCCCCTTGCTGACTTGCTGTTGGTCACCGGTTTGGGCGCTCATCCTGCGGCCTCCTGCAGCTCCTCGTCGGGGTCGGCCTCGTCGAGGCCGTCGTCGCCTTCAGCGTCGTCGCCGTTGCCGTCCTCGCCCTCGGCGTCGTCGTCGACGTCGCCCTCACCGGGCTCGAGCGCCTCGCTGGTGGGCACCACGGCGAATAGGTCCCCGCTCCACGACCCCGAGAGGGTGGGGAAGCCCTCCTCGCCACCTTCGCTCAAGCTGAGCTGTCGGATCAGCACCGCGCGGGGCACGTCCACCTCGATGCGGCGCATGAAGTCCACGATCTGGAAGTACTCGCCTTCGAGGTTGAACGACGAGTCGATGCTGGCCAGCACCGTGCCGGGCTCGCCGGTGTCGGGGGCCTCCTCGACGCGCTGGGGCTCGCCGAACTGCATCGACTCGACGGTGACCCCGGCGGCGTCGGCGGCGTCCTGCAGCTGGCGCATGACCTCGCCCTGGGCCGGGCCCTCGGGGACGTACTCGCCGATCTTGGCGATCGTGGCGCGGATCTCGACCTCGTTGGCCTTGATCTCTTCCAGCGCGGCGATCTCGTTGCGCAGGCTGGAGGCCTCGCGTTCCAGCTGGGCCGTCTCGTCTTCGAGCGCGGTCTGCTCGTCGTCCTTGGGCTGCCAGGCCAGGAAGAAGAACGCGGCGGCCAGCAGCACGCAGGCGGCGATGGCGAGGTAGGGGGCTTTGGCGATCACGGGGTCACCTCCGCGGGCAGACCGTCGTCGTAGCGGCCGGTGCGGGCGGTCTCGTCCATGCCCGCGGTGCCGTTGAAGTTGATGACCTCGGCGGTGCCGCGATCCTCTTCGGCCGCGTTGTTCATGTAGACGTTGAACAGCGACGAGACCCGGTCGAACTCGATGAGCACCGTCTCCACGCCGGGGGCGTAGCGCTCGGTCGAGTAGCCGGTGTAGTCGACCTGCGCCACGGGGGTGCCGAAGGTGATCACGCCGTCCTCGGTGGACTCGTTGTCGCCTTCGACCAACGCGATGTCCAGCGACTCCATGCTGGCGCTGGCGGGGAAGGCGAGCGCGAGGTCGTTGAGCCCGCGGGCGAAGGAGACCTCGTCGCTCATGGCGTCGGCGAGGACGGCGTTGCGGGCGTCGAGGAGGTCGGCCAGCTCGCGGTACTCCTGCAGCTGGGCGAGCTCCTGCTCGAGGTTGGCCACCTCAGTGGCAGCCTCGTCCCGCGCCTGTTCGGCCTCGCGGACCTGGTCAAGCTTGTGGACGTACAGCCCACCGAGGACGGCGATGAAGACCACCACCCCGATGGCTGAGAGCGTCGCACGCCGGCGAGCCCGCCGCTCGGTGTCAATCTCCTGCGGGAGGAGGTTGACACCGGCGGTTAGCTCGCCTGCGCGAGCGCCAGTCCGATCGCTACGCACAAGAATGGCTCTGCCTCCTCGAGCTGGGCCTCATCGAGGCCCGTGTGGCCGATTTTCAGGTTCGAGAGCGGGTGCCCGGGCTCAACCGGAATGTCCAGCGCAGCCTCCAGCGCCTGGCGCATGCCCGCCATCCGACTGCCGCCGCCGGTGATCAGCGCCCGTGACACGGGCACCGCCTCGACCTGCGCGCGGTAGAAGTCCAACGATCCGCGGATCTCGGCGACGAGCGCGCCGGCGCGGTCGCGCACGATCCGGGCCACCTCCGGGCCGGCGGCGCTGGCGAAGGCGTCCTCGCCGCAGCCGCACTCGGCCTTGCGCTGTTCCGCTTCGTCGTAGCTCATGCCCAGCGAGGCGACCAGCGCGTCGGTGATGTCGCCCGAGCCCATCATCAGCTCGCGCACGAACCGCGGCGTGCCGTGCTGGTGGACGACGATGTCGGTGACCGAGCTGCCGATGTCGACCAGCAGCTCGGCGCCGCGGTCGCCCTCGGCGTGGTCGGGGGCGAGGCTGCGCAGCTGAGCCAGCGCGTCGAGGTCGAGGACCATCGGCTCGAGCTTGGCCTTCTTGGTGGCCTCCACGACCCGGTCAACGGAGCTGCGCGCGGCGGCGACGAGGATGACGCGGGCGAGGTAGCCGCCCTCGTCGTCTTCGAGGTACTCGATCACCGTGTAGTCGAGGCTCGCGTCTTCCAGCGCGATCGGCACGTAGTCCTGCGCCTGGTGGGTCAGCGCCTCGCGCAGCTCGTCGTCGCTGGTGTAGGGCACGTCGATGATGCGCGTGACGCACTGCTGGTTGCCGATGCCGAGGGCGACCTTCTTGCCCTTGAGCTTCCACTCGGACCACAGGCTCCGGATCGACTCGGCGACGGTCTCCACGTCGATGCACTCGCCGTCGCGCACCGCGCCGGGGGGCAGCATGACCTGGCCGACCTGCTCCAGGGTCGCTTCGCCCGAGCGGTTGGTCTTGATCTGGGCGGCGCGGACGGCGCTCGTGCCGATGTCCAGCCCGATGAAGGTGCCCATGGGATCGTCCCCGCTTGGTTCAGAGGATCGTGCGTTGCTGTAAGGCATCGGCGGCCTGCCCTGTCCGCTTGAGGGCGCTTTTCGCAGGTCGCCCGGCATCTGCTCGCGATCTGCTGGCCCTGGAGCGACCCGCCGAACAGGAAACGGCTCCGGCGTGATCACGCCGGAGCCGAACCTTCCCTGCTCGATCAGAGGGTGCTAGCAGGCGCTATCCACAAGCCCACCACCATCCGAGTCGTACCACAGAATCGGGCTACCACTGTTCAAGTTCGTGTGGGCGCCCGAGAGGCAGTAGGCGGAGGTACCTCCCGCACCTGAGGTGATCGCGACGGTGACATCGTCCGAGTTTTGGAACTCGGTGTCGCCGATGGCCGAGGGGTAGACACTGTTCTGCGTGAAGTAGGTCTCCATCGCGGTGGAGGCGTTGCGCAGGTCGCTTTCGACCGACGACCGCCAGGCGCTCTCCCGCTGGTTCAGGAACACCGGGATGGCGATGGCGGCAAGAATTCCGATGATGATCACGACGACGAGGAGCTCGATGAGCGTGAAGCCCGAGTCCTCGTCCTGAGCCTTGCGAATACGATCAATCACGTGACGCTCCTTGGTCCCGTTGATCGCAAGTCGCGGGCCCCTCCCCCGAAGCCTTGTGGCACGAGGCAGCCCGGCTGACCCGATGATCTGGGTCCCGTGGCTTTGCGTCCCCGCCTCACGGCGGGTTTGCCGTTTCTGCGCCCACGTCTTGCTTTTGCTATGACGCAGGGAGGATCGGCAACACCGGCTGCGGCCTTTAACGATCCAGCTGCGGTTTTCCGCCGCTCAATAGGCGCCATGCCGGCCGAGCACGGCCAGCACGGTGCGTCCCAGGACGACGAGGTCGAAGCCCAGCGACCAGTTCTCGATGTAGAACAGGTCGAGGCGCACAGCCTCGTCGAAGGGGACGTCCGCGCGTCCCGAGA
>CAYQMQ010000063.1:0-10414 GCA_964418395.1 uncultured Actinomycetota bacterium | reverse complement strand
GGCGGGCGGCGTCCACATCCGCCTGGTCGAAGCCCCGGTCGAACGGCACGCCCAGCGCGGCATAGCGGGTCTCGAGCAGCGAACGGGGCGCGCCGGAGCGTTCGGCGACCTCGTCGAGCGACAGGGGCCCGCCGGCGAGCTGGTCGATCAGCGCCAGCGGCACCCGGTCCTCGGCCACGGCGCGAACTGCCCGCTCGTGCGACACCCCGAGCCGCATCAGCGCCGCCACGGCGTCGTCGCTCATCGTCTGGAGTCTCCGTGTCGCCAGCAGGGTTGGCGGGGACGGTAGGCTCCCGGGCGCGACGGCGCGGCCGGCGGACGCCGACAGCCATGGCCGCGGCCGGAGACGACGGACGCGACGGCCGGCGCACACCGAGCGGAGGCGCTGTGAAGATCACGATCGTGGGAGCGGGAAAGTACGGGTCGACCACCGCCCATCTCGTGGCGATGGCGGACTACGCCGACGAGGTGGTGCTGACCGACATCGTCGAGGGCCTGCCCCAGGGCTTGGCGCTGGACATGAACCAGGCTCGGCCGATCGAGCGCTTCGAGACCCATGTCGTGGGGACGAACCGCTACGAGGACACCGCCGGCAGCGACGTGGTGGTGGTCACCGCCGGCAAGCCGCGCCAGCCGGGCATGAGCCGCATGGACCTGCTGGGCGAGAACGCCAAGATCGTGGGCGGCGTCGCCGAGCAGGTCGCCGCCCACAGCCCGCAGGCGGTGGTGATCGTCGTCTCGAACCCGCTGGATGAGATGACCGCGCTGTTCCAGCGCGCCTCCGGCTTTCCGCCCGAGCGGGTGATGGGCCAGGCCGGCATGCTCGACAGCGCCCGCCTGGCCGACAAGACCGCCACGGCCGCCGGCGTGTCGCCGCTGGAGGTGGAGGCGATCACCCTCGGCAGCCACGGCGACACGATGGTGCCGGTGCGCTCCAAGCTGACCATCGACGGCAAGCCGGCCCACAAGGTCCTCGACCCCGACACGGTGGAGCAGCTCGTGGCCGCCACCCGCGAGGGCGGCGCCGAGATCGTGGAGCTGCTCAAGGAGGGCTCGGCGTACTACGCGCCGGCGTCGGCAGCCGCCAAGATGGTTGAGGCCGTCGCGGGTGATCGGCGCCAGACGATGCCGGTGTGCGCGTGGGTCACCGGCCACTACGGCATCTCCGACGTCTACCTTGGGGTGCCGGCGGTCATCGGGCGCCGAGGCGTCCACGAGATCGTCGAGATGGACCTGACCGACGAGGAGCTGGCCGATCTGCGGCGGGCCGCCGACGCGGTGCGCGGCAAGCAAGCCGACATCGACGGCCTGGTGTGAGCGCCGGCGCCGCGCGCCGGGACCATGGGCGCGCGCGCCGCGTACCACCGTGTCGACCAGCTCGGTTCCCCGACCCAACGAAGGACGCCTTGTGACCCGCCAACGACGCAACCCCCCGCCCGACGCCACCCCGCGGCGCACGCGAGCGCGGGCCAGCAGCGCCGCCGAGCGCGCGCGACGACGGATCGACGCCTCCCCGGAGATCGAGCTGTCCGACGAGGAGCTCGACGCCCTCGCCGACGAAGGCATCGACCCCGAGGATCTGCGCCGGGTGGCCCGCCAGCGGGCCACCGACGCCGACCGGCCCGTAAGCCCACACGATCGCGACACCGTCCGCGACGACCTCGAGGGCCTGACGCTCGAAGAGGAGGAGTGAGCGGCTGCTGATATAGGCCGCTACCGCTGCGCTACTTGAGCGGCTACCCCGACGTGGTGTGCTGCTTGATCGAGTCGACGATGTCGGCGTTGGCCAGCGTGGTGACGTCGCCGAGCTCGCGGCCCTCGGCGATGTCCTTGAGCAGCCGGCGCATGATCTTGCCCGACCGGGTCTTCGGCAGGTCGGGGGAGAACAGCACGTTGGCGGGGCGGGCGAGCTTGCCGATGCGCTGGGCCACGTGCTCGCGCAGCTCGGTGGCGAGCTCGTCGCTGGGCTCGTGGCCGGCCCGCAGGATCACGAACGCGGCGATGGCTTCGCCGCTGGTCTCGTCCTTGCGGCCGGTGACGGCGGCCTCGGCGACCTTGGGGTGGTCGACCAGCGCTGACTCGACCTCGGTGGTCGAGATGCGGTGGCCGGAGATGTTCATGACGTCGTCGACGCGGCCCAGCAGCCAGATGTCGCCGTCCTCGTCGAGCTTGGCGCCGTCGCCGGCGAAGTACACGTCCGGGCCGAACCGGGACCAGTACGTGTCGCGGTAGCGCTGGTCGTCGCCCCAGATCGTGCGCAGCATCCCCGGCCACGGCCGCTGCAGGGTGAGATAGCCGCCCTGGCCGGGGCCCACCGGGTTGCCCTGGTCATCGACGACCACCGGCTTGATGCCGGGGAAGGCGTGCATCGCCGAGCCGGGCTTGGTGTGGGTGATGCCCGGCAGCGGGGTGATCATGATCCCGCCCGTCTCGGTCTGCCACCACGTGTCCACGATCGGAGCCCGGCCGCCGCCGATGTGCTCGTGGTACCACATCCACGCCTCGGGGTTGATCGGCTCACCGACGCTTCCCAGCAGCCGCAGGCTCGACAGGTCGTGGCGGGCGGGATACTCCGGGCCGTGCTTCATGAACGCCCGGATCGCCGTCGGCGCGGTGTACAGGATCGTGGCCCGGTACCGCGCGATCATCTCCCACAACCGGTCCGGGGCGGGATGGTCGGGGGCCCCCTCGTACAGCAGGGACGTCGCCCGGTTCGCCAGCGGCCCGTAGACGATGTAGCTGTGGCCGGTGACCCAGCCGATGTCGGCGGCGCACCAGTACACGTCGGTGTCCGGCTTGAGATCGAACACCAGCCGGGTGGTGGTCTCCACGTGGGTGAGATAGCCGCCGGTGGTGTGCACGATGCCCTTGGGCTTGCCGGTCGTGCCGGAGGTGTACAGGATGTAGAGGGGGTCCTCGGCGTCCATCGGCTCGGGGGCGCGCTCGGCGGGCTGGTGGTCGACGAGCTCGTGGTACCAGTGGTCGCGGCCCTCGGTCATGGCCACGTCCTCGCCGGTGCGGCGCACCACCAGGCAGGCCCCGATGCGGTCGGTGGAGGCCATCGCCTTGTCCGCGTTCTCCTTCAGCGGCACCACCTGGCCCTTGCGGTAGGCGCCGTCGGCGGTGATCAGCGTGCGCGCGTCGGCGTCCTCGATGCGGTCCACCAGCGCCTGGGCGGAGAAGCCGGCGAACACCACGGAGTGGATCGCCCCGATCCGCGCGCACGCCAGCATCGCCACCGGCAGCTCGGGGATCATCGGCAGGTAGATGTTGACCCGGTCGCCCTTGCCGACGCCGAGCTCGGCCAGCGCGTTGGCGCACCGGCAGACCTCGTCGCGCAGCTCGCGGTAGGTCAGCTGGCGGGTGTCGCCGGGCTCGGCCTCCCAGTAGAAGGCGACCTGGTCGCCGTAGCCCGCCTCGACGTGCCGGTCGACGCAGTTGTCGGCCACGTTGAGCTGGCCGCCCAGGAACCACTGCGCGTGCGGCGGGGTCCACTGCAGCACCTGATCCCAGCGGCGCATCCACCGCAGGCGCTCGGCCTGCTCGGCCCACCACCCCTGCCAGTCGGCCTCGGCGCGCTCGTAGATGGCGGGGTCGTTGGCGTTGGCTTGAGCCACGAACTCCTGCGGCGGCGCGAACGTGCGCTGCTCGGAGTACAGGTTCTCGATCGCCGGTTCGGTGTTGGCGCCCATGACGGCCGCTCCTTGTTGAGTGGCTCGCGCTCGGTGTCCAGTGGCTCGCGCTCGACGGCGGGATCGGCTACCGGGGTGTCGCCTCGCAGGCTACCGATGCCGCTGTCGGCAGGGTAGGGGGATATCGCATCAATCCACGTCGTCGGGCGTCAGCGAGTAGACGACCGCATCGCACGGTTCGTGGCCCTCCATGAGCAGCCCGCGCCGGCGCACGCCCTCCTCGGTGGCCCCCGCCCGGCAGCAGGCGCGCTGCGAAGCCACGTTGCCGGGCTGGACGAGCATCTCCACCCGCTGGAGGGCGAAGCGGTCGATGGCCCAGCGGGCCAGCACCCGGATCCCGCGCGAGGCCAGGCCCTCGCCGCGGGCGTCCGGGCTGATCCAGTACCCGATCTCGCCCTCGCCGGGGCGCCCGGCGAAGCGGATCCCCATCGAGCCGCACAGCAGCGGCGTGCCCGCCCGGCGGACGGCGAAGTTCAAACCCTGGCCGGCGGCGGCCGCGGCGGCCTGGTCGGCCAGGAACTGCCGGGCGCTGGCTTCGGTGTACGGCGACGGCAGCGGCAGCCACCGCTGGATCTCGGGATCGGCGGCGCCGGCGACGATGCGGGGCAGGTCCTCGTCGGTCATGGGGTCGAGGGCCACCACCCCGTCGCTCAGCGCGTGGGCGGGCCACTCGAGCGGCGCGGGCGGCCACGTGTCGCGGGCATCTGACACGGGAGGCTGCGCATCACTACCATTCGCCACGCCGGGAGTGTACGGAAACGGAGGCCATCGTGGCGCGCGTGCTCAGCGGGATCCAGCCCACCGGGGATCTGCACCTGGGCAACTACATCGGAGCGATCCGCCGCTGGGCTGCCGACCAGCAGCCGGAGCACTTCTACTGCGTGGTCGACCTGCACGCGATGACCGTCGACTACGACCCGGACGCGCTGCGCCGCGCCACCCGGGAGCTGGCCACGTGGCTGATGGCCGCCGGGCTGGACCCCAAGACGGTGACGCTGTTCGTGCAGTCGCAGGTGCGCGAGCACAGCGAGCTGGCCTGGATCCTGCAGTGCGTGGCCACCTACGGCGAGCTGCAGCGCATGGTGCAGTTCAAGGAGAAAGGCGAGGGGCGCCAGTCGGTGTCGGCCGGGCTGTTCACCTACCCCGTGCTGCAGGCCGCCGACATCCTGCTGTATCAAGCCGACGAGGTGCCGATCGGCGAGGACCAGCGCCAACACCTCGAGCTCGCCCGCGCCGTCGCGTCGCGCTTCAACCACCGCTTCGGCGAGGTGTTCACCGAGCCGACCCCCACCTTCCCCGCCGTCGGCGCCCGGATCATGGACTTGCAGCAGGCCGACCGGAAGATGTCGAAGTCGCTGCCGCCCTCCGGCGCGCTGTTCCTCGGCGAGGACGCCGACGCCACCGCCAAGAAGGTGATGCGCGCCGTCACCGACTCGGGCACCGACATCCGCGCGGCCGACGACAAACCGGGCGTGACCAACCTGCTGGAGCTGCTCAGCGCGGTCAGCGACACGCCGATCGCCGAGCTCGAGCAGCGCTACGCCGGGGTGGGCTACGGACAGCTCAAGCGCGACATCGCCGAGGCGGTCAACGAGTTCCTGCGCCCGGTGCGCGAACGTCACGCCGAGCTCGCCGAAGACCCCGCGGCGGTGGAAGCCGCCCTCCGGGACGGCGCCGAGCGCGCCCGCGAGACGGCGGTGGCCACGATGGCCCGAGTCCGCGATGCGGTGGGGCTGCTGACCTAGGTCGTCCCACGCCGTCGCCGTGGCCAGGAGGACGCGTTGACGCTGCTCGGGCTCACCGACGTCTCCCGGCGTCATGGCGATCGCTGGGTGCTCGACCGCGTGTCGCTGGGCGTGGAGCGCGGCGACCGGGTCGGCGTCATCGGCGTCAACGGCTCGGGCAAGTCGACGCTGTTGCGCCTGGCCGCCGGCCCGACCGCGATCGTGGCCGGCGGAGACCACCGCGACGTGGATGAACCCGAGACGGGCAGCGTGGTCCACGCCACCGGCGCGCGCGTGCACTTCGTGCCCCAGGAGCCCCGGCTGGCCGACGACGCCACGCCGATGGCGGTGGCGCTGGCCGCCGACACCCCGGCGGTGCGCGCGGCGCGGCGCTTCGCGGCCGCGACCGCCGCGGCGCGGGACAGCGACGACCCCGGCGTGCTCGCCGAGCTGGAGGCGGCCACCGCCCAGATGGACGCGCGCGGGGGCTGGGAGGTCGACTCGCGGGCCCGGGCGATGCTCGACCGGCTCGGCGTCGACGGGGTCGACGCGCCGATGCGGGGCCGCTCCGGCGGGGAGCGCAAACGGGTGGCGCTGGCGGCGGCGCTGGTCGAGCCCCCCGAGGTGCTGATCCTGGACGAGCCGACCAACCATCTCGACGTGGACGCGGTCGAGTGGCTGCAGGAGCAGCTGCGCGGGTGGAGCGGGGCGCTGATGCTGGTCACCCACGACCGCTATCTGCTGGACGCCGTCGCCAACCGCGTGGTGGAGGTCCACCGCGGCGCGCTGCACGTCCACCGCGGCGGCTACGCCAGCTATCTGGAGGCGCGTGAGCAGCGCCGGGCCCAGGCGGAGGCGGAGGCGCGCCGGACCTCCAACCGCGCCCGCGCCGAGCTCGCCTACCTGCGCCAGGGCCCCAAGGCCCGCACCTCGAAGGCGAAGGCGCGGGTGCGCCAGGCGCAGGAGACCGTCGCCACCGCCGAGGGGGTCGAGCCCGAGGAGGAGCAGCTGCGCGTCGAGCTGCCCGTCCCGCGGCTGGGCGGCAAGGTGATCAACCTGCACGGCGCCGGGGTGGCGGTGCCTGCCGCCGACGGGCCGCGCTGGGTGCTGCGCGACGTCGACTGGAAGCTGCAGCCCGACGAGCGCATGGGGGTGGTCGGCCCCAACGGGTCCGGCAAGACCACGCTGCTGCGGCTGCTGGCCGGCGAGATCGAGCCGGACGCGGGCAGCCGCCGGGCCGGCGAGACCGTGCGGACCGGCATGTACCGCCAACAGCCCGACGACCTGCCACCGCGCACCCGCGTGCGCGACGTGATCGACGAGGAGATCCGCACCACCGAGCTGACCAGCGGCCACCGCGTCACCAGCGGCCAGCTGCTGGAGCGCTTCCTGTTCGATGCGACGCTGCAGCGCGCCTACGTGGAGGAGCTGTCCGGCGGCGAGCGCCGGCGGCTGGAGCTGCTGCGCGTGCTGGCGGCGGCCCCGAACGTCCTGTTGCTGGACGAGCCCACCAACGACCTCGACCTCGACACCTTGGGGGTGCTCGAGGAGCATCTCGACGGCTGGCCCGGCCCGGTGGTGGTGGCCAGCCACGACCGCTTCGTCCTCGACCGGGTCTGCGGGCAGGTCGTGGCCGTCGAGGACGGCCGGGTGCGCCACTACCCCGGCGGCTGGCGCGACTGGCGCGCGCAGCAGGCCGACCGCGCCCGCCACGCGCGCCACGCCGAGCGGGAGGCGGACCGTCGGCGCGCTGCGGCCGCTCCGCCGTCGGCGAACGAGGGGGGAGCGGCGCGCCGCCCCCGCAAGCGCTCGTATCGCGAGGAGCGCGAGCTGGCTGCGGCCGAGCATCGCCTCGCCGAGCTGGCCCAGCGGCGCGATGAGCTGACCGCCGAGCTGGAACATGTCGGCGATGACCACGAGCGGGCGGCGGCGCTCGGTGAGGAGCTGACCCGGGTGACCGGCGAACTCGAACAGCTCGAGACCCGCTGGTTGGAGCTGTCGATGATCGGAGAGGACACGTGACCGAGGCGGAGCCCGCACGGTTGTCGCACCCGCTGGTGTGGCTCGACTTGGAGATGACGGGGCTGGACCCGCGCCGTGACGTGATCGTGGAGATCGCGGTGATCGTCACCGACGGCCAGCTCGACCGCGTCGAGGAGGGCCCCGATCTGGTCGTTCACCAGCCCGAGGCCGCGCTGCAGGGGATGGCCGACGTCGTCGCGCGGATGCACGCCGCCAGCGGGCTCACCGACGCCGTGCGCACTTCGGACGTGTCGCTGCCCGGGGCCGAGCAGCAGGCGCTTGAGTTCGTCCGCCGCTGGGTGCCCGACCCGCGCACCGCGCCGCTGGCCGGCAACTCGGTGCACGCCGACCGCGCGTTCTTGGTCACCCACATGCCCGAGCTCGAAGCACACCTGCACTACCGCAACGTCGACGTCTCCACGCTCAAAGAGCTCGCGCGGCGGTGGCGGCCCGACGTGCTCGCGTCGGTGCCAAAGAAGTCCGGCGGGCATCGGGCTTTGGCCGACATCCGCGAGTCGATCGACGAGCTGCGGCACTACCGGGCGGCGCTGTTCCGCGAGCCACCCGGCTGACCAAAGTGTCTGGCCTGTCCGAAGATGTCAGCCCGGGCAGGCAAAAATCCTTCCCGATTTCTTCACAACCCGTGTCGCCTGTCCGATGCCGTCGTTGACGTTGGTGCGGGGATGACGGTGTCTCCCCCGGCGATGCGAGGCGCGGGCCCACTCCCTCCGGTGGCCGCGTTGGGCGACATCGCCGGACCGGCTCGCCACTGGGGATGGAGCCGATGGTGGACAAGACGGGCTTGCACGAGACGGGCTTGGACGGGCACAACGAGACGG
Source organism: uncultured Actinomycetota bacterium (assembly GCA_964418395.1). Lineage (GTDB taxonomy): Bacteria > Actinomycetota > Nitriliruptoria > Euzebyales > Egibacteraceae > QS-5-72-10. Next base: position 2,137 of record CAYQMQ010000063.1, on the reverse strand, counting down.
GAGCGGACAGGCACAAACTGTCGCGCCGCCGTGTGTTGACGTGGGGCGGGGCCGTCGCGCTGGGCGCCGGGGCGGGGTGGACCACGCCGTGGTCGGTGCCGCTGCGGGCAGGCGGGGCCTCGGAAGTCGACAGCCAGTGGGTGGACGATTTGGCGCTGCTGGAGGTCGACGGCGTATGGCGGGTCAGCGAGTTGGTGAACCTGCCCGGGGCGGTGTCGGCGCTCGGTGTGCGGGCGCCGGAGGACGCCGACGTCCGGGTGCGCACCGCCGAAAGCCTCGACGGCGACTGGAGCGACTGGCGCACGGCGGTGCGCACCATCGACGAGGCCCCTGATCTGGGCTCCGACGAGCGCACCGACGTGACCCCGCGCTCGCTGCTGTGGGTGGGCGAGGCCCGGGCACTGCAGGTCGCGGTGGCGAACGCGGGCTTGGGCGATGTCCGGATCCTGGCGATCGACTCGCTCGGGCTCGGGCCGCTGGCCAGCGTCACGCGGCGTGCGCTGGGGGTGGCGTCGGCGGGGCTCGCGGCGCCGGGAGCGATGCCGGCCGCTCACGCCGCCGGGATGCCGTCGATCATCACCCGCGACCGGTGGGGCGCGGCCAGGGGCGGCAGCCCGAGCTACGCCAACAGCGCCCGCTATGCCCTGGTGCACCACACGGTGACCTCCAACCGCTACTCGGCGGGCGACGCGCCCGGGATTGTGCGGAGCATCCAGCACTACCACATGCGGGGCCAGGGGTGGAAGGACATCGGGTACAACTTCCTGGTCGATCGCCACGGCCAGATCTTCGAAGGCCGCGCCGGGGGCATGAACCGGCCCGTGGTCGGCGCGCACGCCGCCGGGTTCAACGCCGGCTCGATCGGCGTGGCCCTGATCGGCGACCACCGCAACGGCGGGCTCACCGAGGCGGCCGTGAACGCGCTGCGCGACCTGCTGGCGTGGCTGTGCACCACCCACGGCATCGATCCGCAGGCCACCTCGGTGGAGACCAGCTCCGGCTCGAGCCGCTACCCGCGCGGGGCGCACGCCCGGTTCGACTGCCTCAGCGGCCACCGCGACGCGTCGCAGACCTCGTGCCCCGGCAACGTGTCCTACCACACGCTGCCCGATCTGCGCGGCGCGGTGGCGGCCCTGCTCGGCGGGGCCACCGCCACCCAGCCGGAGGCGCCCCGCTTGCCGCGTCTCGGGGGACAGGACGCCATCGCCACCGCGATCCTGGTGTCCAAGACCGCGTTCGGGCGGGGGGAGGCCGCTCACGTGGTCGTGGCAAACGATCGGATCTTTGTCGACGCGGCCGCCGGAGGGCCGCTGGCGGGGCCGCACGGCCCGGTGCTGCTCAACCGGCCCGACGCGCTGGACGCGCGGGTCGGTGACGAGATCGCGCGGGTGCTGCCGGAGGGCCACACGGTGTATCTGCTGGGCGGGGTCAGCTCGCTGAGCCCGCAGCTGGAACGCGAGCTCGCCGAGCGGTGGATGGTGCGACGGATCGCCGGCGCGGACCGCACCAGCACCGCGGCGCTGGTCGCCGAACGGGTGGTCGCCGCCCGCCACAACCGCACCGCGCTGGTCACCCGGGCCGGTCCGGACTCGGCCTGGTCGGATGCGCTGGCCGCCGGGGCCTACGGCGCGCGCTACGGCAGCCCGCTGCTGCTGACCGACAGCGAGCACCTCAGCCCGGCCACCCGCGCGGCGATCACCGCGCTGCGCATCGAGCGCACCATCGTCATCGGAGGGCCCGACGCGGTCTCCGACCGCGTCATGCAGCAGCTGCCGAACCCCCGGCGGGTGGCCGGGTCCGAGCGGGCCGCTACGGCGGTGGCGGTCGCGCGCGAGCTGTGGGGCACCACCCGAGGGGTGGTGGTCGCCGGCGGGTACCGGGAGTCCGCGTGGAAGGACCCACTGGCGGTCGCGCCGCTGGCGGCGCGCCGGGAGGCGCCGGTGGTGATCGTCGACACCGGGTTCGTGCCGCCGGCCACGCAGGGCTACCTGCGCCGCCTGAGCAGCGCCGGCCTGACCGCCGGCGACGGCCTGGTGGTGGGTGGACGCGCTGCGGTGGGCGACGCCGCGGCTCAGCACTGCGCGCGGCTGCTGGGCACGTGACCCCGGCGCGGGCCGGTGACCCCGGCGCGGGCCGG
>CAYQMQ010000062.1:0-10505 GCA_964418395.1 uncultured Actinomycetota bacterium | reverse complement strand
TGCGGGGTGTAGCCCACGTACCAGGCGTCGGCGAAGCGGCTGGTGGTGCCGGTCTTGCCCGCCTGCGGCCGGCCGATGTCGGCGGCGCGCCCCGTCCCGTTGGCGACCACGCCGCGCAGCACGTCGGTCACCGTCAGCGCGATGTCCTCGTCGAAGACGCGCTCGCTGGCGTCGTCGGCCTCCCACACGACCTCGCCGTCGCGCTCGACGCGCACCACCGTCCGCGCCGGGTGGTGCACCCCGCCGGCCGCGAAGGTGTTGTAGGCCTCGGCGAGCTCGAGCGGGGTGACCTCCTGGGAGCCCAGCACGGACTCGAGCTCGGGGGTGAGCCGCTCGCCGGGGATGCCGGCGCGCTCGGCGGCGCGGGCCACCGCGGGGTGGCCCACCTCGTTGCTGATCTGGGCGTACACGGTGTTGACCGACCGGTGCGTGGCCTGGCGGACGGTCAGCGAGCCATAGCCCCGCCCGCCGTAGTTGTGCACCGTGCACTCGCTGGCGCCGCCGAGGCAGTCCGGGCGCCGCCACGTGGCCGGAGCCGGCAGGCGGGTCTCGGGCGAGCGGCCCTGATCGAGCCAGGCGGCCAGGCCGAACACCTTGAACGTCGACCCCGGCTGGCGCACCGCGCGCGTGGCCAGGTTCAGCGGCTCGGTGGCGTGGCCGCGGCCGCCCACCAGCGCGCGCACCTCGCCGGTGGACGGGTCCAGCGCCACGATCGCGCCGCGGGCGCCCTCCACCTCGCGCAGCACGTCACGCTCGGCGGCCTCGGCGGCGCGCTGCACGCCGAGGTTCAGCGTCGACGTCACCGTCAGCCCGCCGGAGAAGATCGCCTCCTCGCCGCCGAGGACGTCGACCAGCTCGGCGCGCACGCTGTCGAGGAAGTAGGGGGCCTCGCCGACCTCGAGCGGGCGGCGCTCGACGGTCTCGGGCACCGCCGAGGGGTAGTCGCCGCTCTCGCCCCAGCCCAGCTCGTCCATGCGGTCGACCACGTAGCCGTAGCGCTGCCGGGCGCGGGCCGGGTTCAGCGCGGGGTCGTAGTGGGTGGGCGCCGGCAGCATCCCGGCGATCAGGGCGCTCTCGGCGGGGTCGAGCTCGGCGGCGTCCTTGCCGTAGAAGGCGCGGGCGGCGGCCTCCACGCCGTAGGCGCCGCGGCCGAAGTAGGCGTTGTTGAGGTAGCGCTCGAGGATCTCGTCTTTGGACAGGCGCCGCTCGAGCTTGCTGGCCAGCACCGCCTCGCGGACCTTGCGCATGACGGTGCGCTCGGTGTCGGTGGTCAACACCTTCACGTACTGCTGGCTGATCGTCGAGCCGCCCTGGGTGATCTCGCCGCGCCACACGTTGAGCACCGCCGCGCGCAGCACGCCGGTCAGCGACACGCCCCCGTGCCGGTAGAAGCCGTCGTCCTCGGCGGCCAGCACCGCCTCACGCAGGTGCTCGGGCATCTCGTCGAGGGGCACGGCGCGCCGGTTGGGCTCCGGCTCGATGGTGCCGAGCTCGGCGCCGGTGCGATCGAGCACGACGGCCGGCTGCAGATCGAGCGTCTCGGGCAGCCCGACGGTCGCATAGACGGTGCCGACCACCCCGACGATCGCCGTGACCCCGATCACCACCAGGCCGACGACGACGCCGAGCCCCCACAGCAGCAGCCGCCCCCGCCCGGTGAGGCGGCGGCGCGGCGAACGAGCCGACGGATGCGTGGTCCGTGGGCTCGGACCACCGGACTGCCCCCTCACCGCAGTCCGGCCCGCAAAGGGAGGACCAGAGCTCACCAAGCGATGGTACCGCCGGTCGCTGACCGGTGTGAGCGGACTGCGGCGGCGCCTGGCCGTTCCACGCCGACAACGGTTCGCGCCCGTAACGCCGCCGCGTCCGCCGCGTTGTCGTGGATACCGGCGCGTTGTCGTCGGGAACCCGGCTCGGCTTCGGGGTGTCGAAGCGGATGACACCGCCGCCGGTCGAGCCCACAGGGGGTGAGGACGATGCGCAAGGTGTTGTCACGGTCCGTCCCGCCGTACTGGCAGGGATACCTCGCCGGCCTCCACGGCGAGATCTACGACAGCGAGCCCTACCCGGGCCTGTCTGACAAGCGCCTGTACGCGCTGGGTTTCGGGGACGGCGTCGCCGACCGCGAGACCAGCCCCGCGGAGGGGTGACCGACGACGGGGCTCAGCCCTCGATCGCCTCGCCCTCGGCGTCCACCACGAACCAGACGTCGTTGGCGCCCTGCCCGTTGACGTCGCCGGGCTCCTCATCGTTGGCGAAGTAGTACAGCGGCCAGTCGTTGTAGGTGACCTGCTCGGTGCCGTCCTCACGGGCGCTGGAGCCCACCAGCTCCTCGTCGAGCCCGTCGCCGACGTCGACCTCGCCGTCGGCGGTCAGCGGTGGCCAGTTGGCGGCACAGGAGTCGGTACAGGTGGGTTGGCCCTGTTCGTCGGGCGTGAACAGATACACCGTGTTGCCGTCGCCGTCGACGAGGTGCTCGCCCACCTCGCTCTCGCCCAGCTCGAGGGTGACCGCGGTGCCCATCCCGTCGCCGTCGCCCATCCCGTCGTCGTCCGTCGCGTCGTCGGTGCCGTCATCGGTCTCGGCGGTGTCGTCGCCCCCCTCGGTGTCCACGGCGGGGTCGTCGCCGCCGCAGGCACTCAGCAGCAGCGCCAAAGCCAGCAGCACGCCGGCCAGAGCCAGCGGATGGCGTGTGAGGTGCATGGCGGTCTCCTTTCGGTCGCAACCCGCCGCGAGGGCTCGCGGCGCCCCCCGGGGATACGACGGCGGGCCCCGCCGGGTTCACATCGAGGTCGGCGGCGCCTGCGTGGCAGACGCCGCCGCGTGGCGCGATCCCGTTCGAGTCAGTCGGTGGGGGTGGGTGACGGGACCGGCCCGCCGCCGACTGACGCGCGGTCGGGCGCCCGTCGGCGCATCGCCACCGTGGCGATGAGCAGCGCCCCGCCGGCGCCGACCAACAAGCCGGCGCCACCGACCAGCGCCATCGCCAGCGTCGCGCCGCTGCCGGCGCCGTCGAAGGTCACGCGGGCCGCGGCCAGGTCCTGAGAGCCGGTCAGCGAGTCGCCGCGGCGGGTGTCCGACCACGCCACGAGCGCCCCGTCGTCGCGGGACGCGATGGCCGGGGGAACCTGGGTGAAGAAGTTCGGATCCCACGGGCCGTAGGTGCGGTCGATGCGGTGTTCGGTGATGCGCACGTTCGACCGCCAGGTCTGCCCGCCGTTGAACGAGCTCGTCAGATAGACCGTCTGGTGCTTGCCCATGTTGTTGAACAGGTTCAGCGGCCCGTCGTCGCTGGACGGCGGCGCGTGGGGGTCGTCGCGGTAGTCGTACCAGGCCACGTCGACGCGCCCGTCCGGGGCGGTCGACACCACCGGGTAGAACTGCCCCACCCGGTTGCCGACCGGGTCGTCGTTGAGCCGCACCGGCTCGGTCCACTCCTGCGCGTCCGACGAGGAGGCGTGGAACGCGTCGAGGTCGCCGTTGCTGTTGTCGTGCCACACCAGGTGGAACCGCCCCTCGCCGGGATCGTGGGCCACCACCGGCTCGCTGACGTCGTCGGCGGTGGTCAGCACCGACTCGTCCCATGTCTCGCCGAAGTCGTCGGAGGTGGCGGCGACCACCTCGTTGTCGCCGTCCTCGGGCCGCAGGCGGTAGAAGGCGTGCAGGCGCCCGTCGACGATGCGCAGCTTCGGCGCTTCGAAGCCGGGATCTTTGTCGAGCATCATGAACGGGTCGTCGAAGGTCTCGCCGCCGTCGTCGGAGATCGCCATCCACGGGCGGGTGGGAGGTGCCTCGTCGTCGCCGCGGGCCTGATACGAGCGCCGCCAGACGGCGACGACGCGGTCGGGATCGTCGGGGTCGACGGCGATGTGGGGCACGAAGTTGAGCTCGATCGGCTCGTCCTCGTCGGCTTCGCCGGGCGAGTGGACCACCGAGGTGTCCCAGCTGTCCCCACCGTCCGACGACCGTCCCAACAGCACGCTGCGCGAACCGCCGGCGTCGGGATCCTGCGCGTGAAAGACATACAGCAGCGTCCCGTCCGCAGCCTGGTCGAGCTGGGTGCGGATGTTGGTCGGGCTGGCGCCCCCGAAGCCGCAGTCGGTGAAGGGCTCGAGCCTCGGCCCCTCCTGCTCCTCCCAGGTCGCGCCGCCATCGGTGGAGACCGCGAACCCGCAATCGCCAGCGGCGAGATCCACCCCGCTCATGTAGGCCGTGTCGGGGTCGTCGGCGTCGTAGAGCACGCTCGGCGCCTCGTACATGCGCACCAGCGGCTCTTCGTCGGTGACAAGCCCCGACGAGGCCACGACCGGGGCGCTCGCCCCGCCGCTGCAGCCCGCCAGCCCCACGGCCGCCACCGCGGCGACGCCCAGCCACAAGCGACGTGGCCGTGCCGTTTTGACCCCATCCAGGCCGTGTTGGTCCCGCCCCATTGCCGCCTCTCTCGTCTTTGTACGAATGGTGAACTACCTGATGGTAACCGCCAAGGCGGGATTCAGGTAGATGCCGACAACATTTACCAGGACCTGGGCTTCGGCATGAACGCTGCGCGTGGCTGGTCACAACCGACTAGCCCCGATCGGTTCAAGAGCCCCCCGCGAGCGCCGAGACAGGGGAGAGAGAGTCCCCCCGATCACGCCTGCGGGACAGGGGTCTCGGGGGAAGCGAACGAGGCCTACAAGGAGAACCCATGCCGTCCAGCCTTCGTTCCACCGACCGTCGCCGCCTTGTTCCGGCGGCGCTCGTGCTCGCGCTCGCGGCGGCGACCATCGCGCTGGGGCTGACCGGCGCGCTGTTCACCGACAGCGACACCATCGGCAACAACAGCCTCGCCACCGGCACCGTGACGCTGACCACCGGCAACACGACCCTGCCGTTCGCGGTCACCGGCATGGCCCCGGGCGACACCGACGGCGCCCACGACGTGACCGTGTCCAACGACGGGTCGCTGGAGTACCGCTACGCGATCACCAGCACCAGCGACGAGGACACCCTTGCCGGCCAGCTCGACATGTGGGTGTGGGCCGAGGCGGACGAGGATGACGGGACCATCCTCGGCTCCGAGAACAGCACCTGCGACGCCACGCCCGGCAACGGCAACGTCACCGCCTTTTTGTATGAGCAGGGCGTCCTGGGGTCCACCGGCACCACCAACGTGGTCGGCGACCCCGCCCAGGGCAGCCATACCGGTGACCGGGTGCTGGGCGGCGGCGCCAGCGAGGTGCTGTGCTTCTACGTGGAGCTTCCCAGCGCGACCGACAACACCTACGAGGGCTTGACGACTGCGGCCGACTTCGCCTTCGAAGCCGAGCAGACCGCCAGCAACCCGTAGGCACACAGCGGAGCTGAAGGGCTTGGCGGTGACCACCACCTTGGAACGGCTGTCGCTGCACCGGGTCCTGCGGGGGGTCGGCTGGCTGGCCACCGTCGTCGTCGGCGTGCTCGCGATCGGCATCGGCGCGCTGGCGGCCCTGCCCGCCTTCGACGCCCATCTCCTGGTGGTCACCAGCGGCAGCATGGCTCCGACGATCGCCACCGGTGACGCGGTCGTGGCGGTCGACACCCCGCCGGAGGCGATCGCGGCCGGCGACGTGATCGCGTTCCACGGCTACGGCCGCGAGCGCCTCACCACCCACCGGGTGATCAGCCGCCACGACGTGGATGGGCGGCTGCACTTCCGCACCCAGGGCGACGCCAACGCGACGCCCGATGCCGACCTCGCCCCGGCCGAGAGCGTGGCCGGCCGGGTGGTGCTCACTTTGCCGGCGGCGGGGCGGCCGCTGCTGGCCCTGACCAGCCCGACGGCGCGGATGCTGCTGCTGGTGCTGCCCGCGGTGGTGATCGCCGTGTTGGAGATCCGTGACCTGCTGGGAGGCCGGCCGAATCCGTCGCCGCAGCCGGCGGCGACCTCATGGTCCGTCCCGCGGACGACGTCGTGACGACGGTCCGCCAGCGTTCCGAGCGGGGGGCGTCAGGCGCGGCCTGGCGAGTGGCGCTTGTCGCGGTGGTGTTCGCCGCCGTCGGGACCATCCAGCTCGTCGTCTCGGGCCTCGGGGTCACTGAGGCGATCTTCACCGATCCGGACACCGTCGCCGACAACTCGGTTGCCACCCTCGACTTGGTTCCGCCGACCAACGTCACCGCCACCTTTGACTGCGGCACGCTCGGGCTGGGCAAAGGGATCCTCGTCGAATGGGACGGCGTGGACGGTGCCGAAGGTTACGAGGTGGCCCGCTCGACCGAGTCCGGTGGTCCGTACACGACCGTCGCCACCGTCGACGCCTCCCCGACCGAGTACATGGACAACGACGTCGAAAACAGCACCACCTATTACTACGTGGTGCGGACCACGGCGAGCGGCTGGATCTCCGAAGACAGCGCCGAGGCCTCCGAGGCCACGCCCAGCAGCACGCTGTGCCTGCTGTGACCTCTCGTGGAGCGACCCGCTCAGGAGGCTTCGAAGCGCACGTCGGACACGGTCGCGCGGAACTCGCCACCATCGGCTGGCAACGAGGTGAACCACACGAGCCACACGCGGCCGTCGGTGACGTCGTCGAGCTCGACTCGGGTGGTGCCGGTGGCGCGGTCGACGGTAGCGGCCTCTTGGCCCCATTGGCTCGGCGCCGCTCCGCTCGGCGGTGGCGCGCCGCCGGCGAAGAGCGTGAACGACCCGCCCGGAGGGCTCGTGGCCACCGTCACCTCGGACACGCGGTGGCTCTCGCCCAGGTCGAGCCACACCCCCACCCCGGACTTGAGACCGCCCAGGGCCGGGTCACCGTAGTAGGCGTGCGTGCGCCAGGCGGTGGCCGTGTCACCGTCTAGCAGGTGGGCGACGTCCTCGGGATGCTCGCTGCCGTCGCCGAACGGGTCGTGCTCGCCGGCGTCCACGATCTCCAGCGGCGTCGGCGGGTCATCGTCCTGGTCCGCTGACGAGGCCTCCGCGTCGGGTTCGTCCGCCACCGGCCGGTCCGTCTCCTCGCTGCCGAAGCCGATGAGGGCACCGACGCCGACCGCGGCCAGCAACGCTGCCAGCAGAGCCACCGACTTCGCGGAGACCTGCCGTCGGCGGCTGGTCGGGTGGCTCTCGCCTGCTGGCTCCTCGGCCGCAGAGGACGGGGCCGGCTCGCGCACCGGGTTCGGGGCCGTGGCATCCGCGGCAGCGGCTCCGAGGGCCGCAGTGGGGCCGTCGTTGACGCTGGCCGCGGTGGGGCCGTCGTCTGCGCCGGCCGGACGGTGGTCGGCGTCCTCCCGAGTTCCGGGCAGGCCCCCGACCAGGGCCTGGACCGCAGACGTGCTGGCCAACCCGGCCAGGGCGGCGGCGAGCTCGCTGCCGTCGGCGAACCGGTCCCCTGGCGCGGGTTCGGTGGCGCGTGCGACGGCGTCGTCGAGCTCTGGCGGGATCCTGGAGCGGTGCTCGGACGGGCGGGGCAGCCGATCGGCGAGCCTGCGCATGGCGACCTCGGTGGGGGTGCCGTCTCCGAACGGCGGGCGCGCCGTGAGCAGCTGGTAGAGCAGCAGCCCGAGCGCGTAGACGTCCGCGCGCGCGTCGACGGTCTCGTCACGGAGCTGCTCGGGCGCGAGATAGCGCGCCGTGCCGATGACCTGGCCGGGGGCGGTCAGGCGTGACGTCGCCTCGTCGAGCGACCGGGCGATGCCGAAGTCGGCCACCTTCACGACGCCCTCGGGGGAGAGCAGCACGTTGCCGGGGGTCACGTCCCGATGCACGAGCCCGCGGTCATGGGCCGCACCGAGCGCGCGCCCGATCTGGTCGCCGAGCGCCGCGACCGCCTCTGGTGGCACCGGAGCGAACTGCAAGACGTCGGCGAGCGTGCCGCCTTCGACCAGCTCCATCACGAGGTAGTCCCGGTCGTGCTCGCGCCCGATGTCGTAGATCGTGACCGCGTGATGGTGGTTGAGCATGGCGGCTCCGGCGCCTTCGGCCCGCAGGCGGGCGGTGGCGTGCGGATCGCCGGCCAGCTGCCCGGACAGGAGCTTGACCGCGACGGCGCGGCGAAGCTTGCGGTCGTAGGCGCACCACACCTCGCCATTGCCGCCCGAGCCCAGCACCTGCTGCAGCTCGTAGCGGTCGCCGAGGGTGCGAGCTGGCTGAGGCGACAGGGGATCGGTCACGGGATCGCCGGCTCGGTCGAGGTGTCAGGAGGTCGCCATGACGCTACCGCGCCCGCGGGGCCTCCACCCAGCCGCGGAGGGCGGAGCGGCGCAGACGAGCTGTGGCCGCAACCCGGCAGACCTCAGGCCAGCTGGGTGAGCGTGATCGCCACTGAGCCCACCGCCACGATCGTGCCGATCATTGCCACCAGCAACGTGCGGGTCTGTTGGGTGAGGGCTCGGACCTCCTCCTCGCTGATCAGCGATGGCATGTCGCCGGTGCTTGTGGGCAACCCGCCAAGCTCAGGGCGCCACATTGGAAACGGCCCGCCAGTGAGGAACTCGCCGGCGGGCCGTTGGCTCGTGAGCTCGATGGGGAGGTGGCCGGTGGTCAAGCCGGGGTGATCGACCACGCCAGCTTGGGACGCGGCAGCAACACGGTGCGCCAGCCGTCGTCGAGCACCAACAACGGCGAGTCGCCCACCAGCCCGCGCAGCCGCACCGGCACGCCCTCGTCGCCCCACGCTTCCAACGTGGCTTCCTCGTCGGGCTCGATCAGGTCGAGTGGCGTGTGACAGACCAGCTCGCCCACGCGGGGGTAGAGGTCGCGGTTGCCCGTTGCGCCGATGCACCACCCGCTGCCGCCGGTGCAGCGGATGACCAGCTTGTCGCCAGCGGTGCTGTAGGTCGCCGTCCGCAGCCCCGTGAGCTCGACGTCGACGGCGTGGTTGCCCAGATCGCCTCCGGGCAGGATGTCGGCGGTGACCGGATCGTGGTCGAGCGCGGCGGCCAGCACGTTATCGAGCCGACGAGCGAAGGCGTGGTCCATCTGCGCCCATGTGGCCTCGTTCATGCTGTCCTTCTTGGTCGCCGTGGCCGGCTGGCGTGTCCCCAGGGCTGTGTCTCGCCGGAGCGGAACCGAACCGGTCTGTCGGGCACTTAACGAGGGTCCCCTGGCCGGGGTGACGACATTTAGCTAGTCAGGGGGTGCAACTAGCATACTCGTTGTCTTCGACGCCGACGTGTCGCGGCACCGTCGCCACGCTCGGTGGCCGGTGGCGGCGGCTCCGGGCCGCGCGGTGGTAAGCCCCGATTCGAGGAGGGGGCGATGGGGTCAGGGGACGGCGATGTCGGCGACCAGCGGGGCGTGATCGCTGGGCTTGGAGCCCTGGCGGTAGGCGCCGGCGACCCAGCTGGCGGTGACCCGCTCGGCGAGATCGCCGGTGACCAGGATCTGGTCGATGCGCAGGCCCTTGCGGCGGTCGTAGGCGCCGGGGCGGTAGTTGAACCAGGTGTAGGCCTCGGTGGTCTCGTCGGGGTGGAGGGTGCGGTAGGCGTCGACGAAGCCGGCGGCGGTGAGCGCGGCCAGGCGCTCGCGCTCCTCGGGGGTGGCGTGGGTGCGGCCGCGCAGGGCGGCGGGGTTCCAGGCGTCGGCGTCGGTGGCGCACACGTTGACGTCGCCGGTGATGACCGCGGGGTGGGCGGTGAGCTCGGCGGCGCGGTCGGCGGCGCGCTCCAGGAAGGCGAGCTTGGCGGCGAACTCGGGGGTGCCCAGCGCCTTGCCGTTGGGCACGTACACGCTGGCGATGCGCAGCCCGGCCACGTCGGCTTCGACCCAGCGGGCCTGGTCGGCGGCGGGCTCGCCGGGAAGGCCGCGGGCGGCGGCGGTGGGCTCCAGCTCGGAGCGGGCCAGCACCGCCACGCCGTTGCGGCTGGAGGTGCCGTGGTCGATGGCGGTGTAGCCGGCGCTGAGCAGCTCGAGATGGGGGAAGGCGTCGGCGGTCACGCGGGTTTCCTGCAGGCACACGACGTCGGGTTGCTCGGCCTCGAGAAGCTCGAGCAGGCGCGGCATGCGCGCGGTGATCGAGTTGACGTTCCAGGTGATCAGGCGCACGGCGATCCGAGGGGTCTCGGGGTGGGTATCGGGCTGGTTCGGGACGGCATGCTCGCCCGGCACGTTAGGCCGACACTGGCTCCGCTCGGGTGAAGTCGTTGTCGGATCAAGGTAGCGGGGGCGAGGCACCGCGGCCCGCGTCGCGGGCTGATCGGGTTGACCCGGCGGCGGGAGGGGGCGAGAGTCCGGACCGCGAACACCGTCCCAGGAGCTGCAGACGCGAGGGGCATCGCGATGGGATATCTCGTCACCGGCGCGACCGGATTCATCGGGCGGTTCGTGGTGCCGCGATTGCTGCGCCACGGCAAGCGGGTGCACGTGCTGGTGCGCGAGGGCTCGGCGGGCAAGCTCGACCGGCTGCGCCGCGAGTGGCACGCCGACGCCGAGCAGGTGGTCGGCGTGGTCGGCGACGTCACCGCCCCCCACCTCGGCTTGGACGACGCCCAGCTAGCCGGGCTGCACGGCCAGATCGACCACGTGATGCACCTGGCCGCCGACTACAACT
>CAYQMQ010000061.1:0-10586 GCA_964418395.1 uncultured Actinomycetota bacterium | reverse complement strand
GCGCCGTCGCCGGGTGAGGCGTTCGAGCTGGCCGCCGCCAAGACCAGCGACGGGTCGTGAACCGGGCCGCGGACGAGCGGCCCGCCGACGACTTCCCCACCCACAGCGCCCGCACGCGCCGCTACAGCCTCGGCGTTCCGCGCGGTCTGCGAGTGCGGGCCGGCGGGCGCGGGGTGGTGTTCCTGCGGGCGGCCGGCCCGGAGGACCCCACCACGCTGCTGTGGACGCTGGACCTGCCCGAGGCCGGGGAACGGTGCCTGCTCGACCCCCGACACCTCCACGTGGACGAGCGCGACCTGCCCGCCGCCGAGCGTGCCCGCCGCGAGCGCGTCCGCGAGACCGCCGGCGGCGTGGTCACCTACGCCACCGACCGTGCCGGTGACGTCGCCGTGGCCGCCATCGGCGCGACCGCGGCCACCGTCGACGTCGACGCCGGACGCGGCTCGGGGGCCGACGGCGCCGGCGTCCGGCTGCTGGAGCTGCCGGGGCCGGTCACCGATCCGCGGCCGGACCCGGCCGGCCAGCGCGTGGCCTGGGTGCGCGAGGGCGCCCTGTGGGTGGCCGATCTGGACGGCTCCCGGCCCCGCGAGCTCGCCGCCGACACCGACCCGGACGTGGCGTGGGGGCTGGCCGAGTTCATCGCCGCCGAGGAGATGGGCCGCACCCGCGGCTACTGGTGGGCGCCGGACGGCCAGCGGCTGCTGGCCGCGCGCGTCGACGTGGGCCCGGTGGCCACCTGGCACCTCGGCGACCCCGCCCAGCCGTGGCACGCGCCCCAGACGGTGCGGTACCCCGCTGCCGGCCAGCCCAACGCCGCGGTGACGCTGGCGGTCCTCGACCTCGAGGGCCGGCTCACCCCGGTGCGCTGGGACACCGAGGCGTGGCCCTATCTCGCCGCGGTCGACTGGCGCGGCGACGCCCCGCTGGTGACGGTGCAGACCCGGGATCAACGCCGGCTGCGGCTGCTGGACGTCGACCCGGCGACGGGGAGCACGCGGGTGCGCGTGGAGCTGACCGACCCCCGGTGGGTGGAGCTGGTGCCGGGCCTGCCCCGCCGGCTGGACGACGGGCGCGCGCTGCACGCGATGGCCGACGGTGACGTGCGGCGCCTGGCGATCGACGGCGAGCCCATCGGGCCCGGCGAGGTCGGCGTGCGGCGGTTGGCGGGGGTGGACGACGCCGGGGCGGTGATCGCCGCCGCCGAGGACGATCCCACCGCGATCCCGCTGTGGCGCATCCCGCTGACCACTGCGCCCGGCGCCGCCCTGCCGACCCGGCTCACCGCCGCCGACGGCATCCACGACGGCGCGGTCGGCGACGGGGTCACCGTCACCACCCGCCGCGAAGCCACCCACCCGACCGTGCAGATCGACGTCGCCCATCCCGGCGGCCACACCGCGATCCGCTCGCTGGCGGCCACGCCCTCGCTGCCGATCGTCCCGTGGATCACCCGGCTGGGTGAGCGCGACCTCGCCGCGGCCCTGCTGCTGCCAGAGGGACATCGGCCCGGTCACGGGCCCCTGCCGGTGCTGCTCGATCCCTACGGCGGCCCGCATGCCCAGCGGGTGCTGCAAGCCGGGATTGGCTTTGCGACCTCGCAGTGGTTTGCCGAGCAGGGCTATGCGGTGCTGGTGGTCGACGGTCGCGGCAGCCCTGGACGCGGGCGGGCGTGGGAGCAGGCAGTCGCCGGCGACCTGGCGACCGTGCCGTTGGCCGACCAGGTCGAGGCGCTGGAGGCGGCCGACGCGCGCTGGCCGGGCACGCTGGACCGCTCGCGAGTGGCCATCCGCGGCTGGTCGTTCGGCGGCTATCTGGCCGCGCTGGCGGTGCTGCGCCGACCCGATGTGTTCCACGCCGCGATCGCCGGCGCGCCGGTCACGGACTGGCGCTGGTACGACACGCACTACACCGAGCGCTACCTCGGCCAGCCCGACCGGAACCCTCGCGCCTACGACGCCTGCAGCCTGCTGGAGGAAGCCGCCGCGCTGTGCCGGCCGCTGCTGCTGATCCACGGGCTGGCCGACGACAACGTGGTCGCCGCCCACACGCTGCAGCTTTCGGCGGCGCTGCTGGCCGCCGGCCGCGGCCACCGGGTGCTGCCGCTGACCGGGGTCACCCACATGACCCCGCAAGAGACCGTGGCCGCCAACCTGCTCCGGTTCCAGCGCGACTTCCTCGCCGAGGCGTTGGCTCCGCCTGCCACGCACGGCCGGGGGATGCCTTCCTCCCCCGATTACTGAGACATTTGCCGGGAACGCCGTGCAGCCCTCAAGGCCGTCGGTGTCGGACCCGATAGGCCCGACACCATGCCCCTCGCCACGTTCGCCGCGACCACTCAGCCATCCGGGGCGGAACCCGCGCCGCGGTCAGCCAAGGCGCCCACGTTCCCCGACGGCGTGCGCGCCGCCCAGGTGCGCGCGGCGCTGCTGCTCGGCGCCGGAGGGGTCGTGGCGGGACTGGTGGCGATCGGCATCGCCGACCGTCAGCTTCCCACCCCCCCTGTGCTGGCCTTGTTGTTGGCCAGCGCCCTGCCCGGGGCGCTGGCCGCCGCGCCCAGCGTGGCGGCCCGGCTCGACGCGCGGGTCCACGCCCGGCTCATGCGCGCCGGGATCCCGGTGCAGCTGGCGCTGCTGCTGGCGGCGGTCGCCATCGACGGCAACGGCGCCGCCTCGCCGCTGGTGCTGCTGTTGGTGCTGCCGTTGCTGCCCGCGGCCTGGTCGCTGTCGCCGCTGGGCGTCTGCGTGCTGGGGGCGCTCGGCGTTGCCGGCGTCGCAGTGCTCGCCCACGCCGGCAACGCGTTGACGGCCACGGCGTTCGCCACCGCCGCCGTCATGGGGCTGGTGACCACCGCCAGCGGCATCACCGCCCGCGCCGAGCAGCGCTTGCGCGAAGCCCAGACGGCGATGAACGCCGAGCTGACGGCCCTGGCCCACCGCGACGGGCTCACCGGCTGCCTCAACCACCGCGCGTTCCAGGAGCGCCTCAACGAAGAAGCCAACCGCGCCCAGCGCCACCACCGGGACCTGGCGTTGGTGCTGATCGACCTCGACGGGTTCAAGACGCTCAACGACACATACGGACACCCCGCCGGGGATCGCATCCTGCGGGCGGTAGGGTCGCTGCTGGCCGAGATCGGCCGATCCGGCGACGTCGCCGGCCGGCTCGGCGGCGACGAGTTCGCGTTGCTGCTGCCGGAGACCAGCGAAACCGACGCGGTCAACGTCACCGAACGCCTGCGCCAGCGCATCCGCCAGCTGCACGATCCCCAACCGGTGACGGCCAGCATCGGCATCGCCGGCATGCCGAGCACCGCCGCCGGGCCCCGCCAGCTGGTCGATCAGGCCGACGAGGCCCTCTATGCCGCCAAGAACACCGGCTCCGGGCTAATCCGCGTGTACGGCTCGCATCTGCACCCGCCAGCCCAGGCGGGCCGGGCCGGTTCCCCTATGTCGCAGGGCGGGCCGGTCGGCGCGGACCACGCCCTCGCCCGCCGGCTGGCCGAGGTCGTCGATCGCGGGCAGCTGACCGTGCAGTTCCAGCCGGTGGTCCGCCTGGTCGACGAGGCGCTGGTGGCCTACCACGCCGTCGTCAGCGTGGGCGGCTCCGAGCTGCCGCTGTCCCGCTGGCTGGCCGTCGCCGAGCACAGCGAGAACCTGCGCGTCAGCTTGGAGGAGGCGAGCTGGACGGCCGTCGGCCGGTGTGGCCGGCCACCGGACGGCATCCGCGTGTTCGTCGAGGTCAGCGAGCACGCCAGCCCGACGGCCCTTCGGCGCGTGATCGCCTCCTCGCTGTCGCATGCCGGCGAGCGCGTCACCGTCGGAGCCGACACCGGCCACCGCGCGATGGCCACCGACCTCGCGGCGTGGGGCCAAGCGCTGACGAGCCTGTCGGTGGAGGAGGCCCGCGACAGCAGCCCCGCCGCGATCGACCGGGTGGCGGGGCTGCAGCCGCGGTGGCTGAAGGTGCCGGCCAGCTGGATCGCCGGCTGCGACCAGCAACCGGGCCGGCTGGGGATGATCGGGGCGTTGCGCGCCTTCGCCGACCGCGCCGGCGGCGAGCTCCTGCCCGAGGGCGTGGCACGGACGGCCGAGGCGCAAGCGCTGCGCACCGTCGGGCTGCGCTATGCGGCCGGGCCGTTGTGGGGAGAGCCAGGCCCGCCCTGGCCTGCCTACGCTCCTACCATGCAGGACGATGTATCGAGATGACACCTGCGCCACCTGCGGCGAGCCGCTGCCGCCGGACCACATCTACTGCCGCGAACATGCCGCCGAGGTCGACGATCGTCTGCACGAGCTCGGCCAGCGGCTCCCCCGGCTCGTCGACGACCTGCAGGCCGTGACGCGCCTGCTCACCGAGCTGGCCGACGAGACCTACGACTACGTCGCCGAACACGAGCCCGACGAGCCCGACTGGCCCCCGCGCCCCGACGTGACGGTGCGAGCCTTCGCCGAGGACGTCGACGTGGACGTCGACCCTGAGCCGGGCTATGTCGACACCCGGCTGACCGTGGAGCTGGTCACGCTGCTGCAGGCGCTGTCGGATGGCCTTCCCAGCGGCGAGCTGGCTCGCTTTGCCGCCGCCTGCGCCCGGGCCGACGGGGCCGGTGCCACCCACCCGGTGTAAGTCCCGACCCGACGGCGAGCACCCCGGGCCGGCGAACACGACGGCGCGGCTTCTGCGACGGGGCGGCGCACCCCGAACGCGGCGACGGTGCCACCCAGCCACGGTGACATCGCCCCCAGCCGCCCCGCTTCGCACCCCCAGCCGCCCCGCGGCTGGGCGGCGACCGGAATCACGACCGCTCGTGACTCGCTCACCGGCCAACGACCGGATGGCGACCGGAATCACGACCGCTCGTGACTTCAGTACGGGCGACGCCTCCACGAGCCGAGCACTGTCACCGCCAGGCGGTCACGGCCGGCCGTGACGGTGCCCCGGCCACCGCCGACGACCGGGACTAGGCTTGCCGCCGGGGCCGCCGACACCGCGTCGAACAGGAACGACGATGCGCTATCGCAAGCTCGGACGCTGGGGGGTGCAGGTCAGCGAGGTAGCCCTGGGCTCGTGGCTAACCTATGGCGCCTCGGTGGATGAAGCCGACGCGATGGAGTGCCTGCAGCGCGCCTACGACCTCGGTGTGAACTTCTTCGACACCGCCAACGTGTACGCCGGCGGGCGAGCCGAGGAGGTCGTCGGCAAGGCGATCGCCGGCTGGCCGCGCGAGTCGTATGTGCTGGCCACCAAGGTGTACATGCCGATGGGGAAAGGCCCCAACCAGTCGGGGCTGTCCCGCAAGCACATCCGCGAGCAAGTCGACGCGTCGTTGCGGCGGCTCGGCGTGGACTACATCGACCTGTACCAGTGCCACCGCTACGACCCGGACACGCCGCTGGAGGAGACCTGCCGGGCGATGGACGACCTGGTGAGCTCCGGCAAGATCCTGTACTGGGGGACGTCCGAGTGGAGCGCCGACCAGCTCGCCCACGCCGTCAGCCTGTGTCGAGCGCACGGCTGGGCGGTGCCGGCCAGCAACCAGCCGCAGTACTCGGCGCTGTGGCGCCAGCCCGAACAGCGGGTGCTGCCGGCGTGCGACGATTTGGGGCTGGGCAACGTCGTCTGGTCGCCGCTGGCGATGGGCATCCTCACCGGTAAGTACACCTCGGTTCGGGACGTGCCGGCGAACAGCCGCGCCGCCGGTGCGGAGGCGCAGTTCATGCGCGGCTATTTCACGCAGGAGGTCCTCGACGCGGTGGCCGAGGCCAAGGAGGTCGCCGACGAGGTCGGCTGCTCGCTGGCCCAGCTCTCGTTGCGGTGGTGCCTTCGGCGCCGTGAGGTCGCCAGCGTGATCGTGGGCGCCAGCAAGCCCCACCACGTCGACGACAACGTCGCCGCCGCCGACCTCGACGTGGACGACGACGCGCTGGCCCGCTTCGACGCGCTGCTGGCCCCCGTCTCCGCGACCTGATGGAAGGGGCAGCCGTCGCCCGCGACGCCGCCGATTCCCACCCCGGGCGGGCCAAGCCGACCGCGCCGGCGGCCTTCGTGCGGTTCGCGACCGTCGGCGCGAGTGGCGTGGGCGTCAACCTCGCCGCGATGTGGCTGGTGCACGCCCAGCTCGGCGTGTGGTTCCCGCTGGCGTCGGCGCTCGCCACCGAGGCAGCGATCGTGTGGAACTACACCGGCAACGAGCTGTGGACCTATCACCTGCGCCGCCTGTCGCTGCGACGGCTGGCGAAGTTCAACGCGGCCGCGCTGATCGCCCTGGGGCTGACCGTCAGCGTGGCCACGGCCACCGCCGAAGCCCTGCCGCCGCTGGTGGCCCAGCTGGCCGGCATCGCCGCCGGCAGCGCGGCGAACTTCGCCGCCCATTTCGGCTGGATCTGGCGCCGCTGAGTTGAGGTTCGGACGGTGGGATACCATCAGGCGCATGAGCTTGCGGGAGCGCATCGAGACCGACCTCAAGACGGCCATGAAGGCACGCGACACCGACACCGTCGGCACGCTGCGCATGGCGCTGGCCGCCATCAAAACCGAGGCGGCCGCAGCCGGCTCCAGCGGCCAGGTGTCCGACGAGCGCATCGAGGAGCTGCTGGCCAAGGAAGTCAAGCAGCGGGTGGAGTCCGCGGAGTCCTACCAGGCCGGCGGCCGCGACGACCTCGCCGCCAAGGAACACCACGAAGCCGAGATCCTGCGCAGCTACCTCCCCGAGCAGATGGGCGATGACGAGCTCGCCGCCGTGGTCGACGAGGCGATCGCCGAAGCGGGCGCCACCGGCCCCGGCGACATGGGCCAGGTGATGGGCGTGGTCATGCCCAAGGTCAAAGGCCGCGCGGACGGCAAGCAGGTCAACGCGATGGTGCGCGAGCGCCTCGGGGGTTGACGCCGGCGGCCGCTGCCCTGGCGGCGCGGCGACGGCGACGCGTCACCGCAGGGCCCGGCTCCAGAAGTCGTCCAGCAGGACGCTGACCACCCCGGCGCGGGTCATCTGCACCTCGTGCCCACCAGCGGGGACAACGCCTTCCTCGCCCCGCTCCCCCACCGCGGCGACGATCTCGCGTTGCTGGGTGAGGTCGATCGCCGGATCCCGGTCGCCGCGCAGCACCAGCACCGGGCAGTCCAGCGCCGACAGCGCCTCGACGTCGACGGTGATGTCGAGCCGGCCGGTGTCGCGCGCGATCACCTCGCGCCAGCCGTCGGCGCCGAGCGGCTCGTGGATGCGGCGCAGCGTCTGGGCCCACAGCGGGTGGTCGCGCTCCAAGCGGTCGGCGTCGAAGTTGGCCCGCCACCGCTGCAGGCCGGGGTGGTCGCCCACGCTGGCCCCGATCAGCACCAGCGAGGCGAACCGCTCCGGGCGGCGGCTGGCCAGCTGCAGGGCGGCGTTGGCCCCCATCGAGAAGCCGGCCACGTGAGCCGGCGCGCCGGCTTGGCCGATGGCCTCGTCGACGGCAGCCATGAGCACGTCGCGGCCGTAGCCCTCGGGCGGCACGGGGCTGCGTCCGTGGCCGGGCAGGTCCGGCACGCGCAGCCGCCACGTGTCGGCCAGCGACCGCGCCACCCGGCGCCAGTGGTAGTCGCCGGTGCCGGTGCCGCCGTGCAGCAGCACCACCTCGGTGGCGTCGTCCGGCCCGTGAACGTCGACATGCATGCGGTGGCTCCTTGGTACGGCTGCCCGGGTGCCGCGCTGCGCTCCGCGCCCGCCCAGCGCCAGCCCGAGTCGCTCCGCGCGACACCCGCACAGCCGACTCGCTGCGGGCACACGCCGCTGCGGGGTCACGCACTCCGCGGCATGCTCGCTGCTGCACGGCGACACCGCCACCCTCTCGAGAGAGTCGATCCATGGGACTTCAGGTCGGCATCGTCGGGCTGCCCAACGTGGGCAAGTCGACGCTGTTCAACGCCGTGTCCGCCGCCGGGGCGGACGCGGCGAACTACCCGTTCGCCACGATCGACCCGAACGTGGGCGTGGCCGAGGTCGCCGATCCGCGCCTGGACCGGCTCGTGCAGCTGTGCCGCAGCGCCAAGCGAGTGCCCGCCACGGTGGAGTTCCTCGACATCGCCGGGCTCGTCAAAGGCGCCAGCGAAGGTGAGGGACTGGGCAACCAGTTCCTGGGCCACATCCGCAGCGTCGACGCGATCGCCCACGTCGTGCGCTGCTTCGACGACGACGACGTCGTCCACGTCGACGGCAGCGTCGACCCGTTGCGCGACATGGACGTGGTCAACACCGAGCTGTTGCTCGCCGACCTCGAGACCGTCGACAAGCGCTGGGAGCGCGCTCAGCGCACCGCCCGCACCGGCGACCGCCAAGCTGGTGAGGAAGCCGAGGCGCTGGCGCGGCTGCGCGGCCATCTCGCCGCCGGCCATCCCGAGCGCTCCCTCGAGGTGGATGCGGACACACGCGCTCAGTGGCGCGACCTCGGGCTGCTGACCGCCAAACCGGTGGTGTACGTGGCCAACGTCGCCGAGTCCGACTTGCCGAAGGGCAACGCCCATACCGATGCCGTCGCCCGGCGCGCCACCGAGGAGGGCTGCGACTCGGTGGTGGTGTGCGCCGAGGTCGAAGCCCAGCTCGTGGAGCTGGAGCCCGACGAGCGCGCCGAGTACCTGGACGCGCTCGGCTTGTCGGCCAGCGGCCTCGATCAGCTGGTCGAATCCGCCGAGCGGCTGCTGGGCCTGATCCGCTTCTACACCGCCGGCGAGAAGGAGACCCACGCCCGGCACGTGCGAGCCGGCTCGACCGCGCGCCGGGCGGCCAGGGAGATCCATTCGGACATGGAGCGCGGCTTCATCCGTGCCGAGGTGATCTCGTTCGACGACTACGACCGCTACGGCAGCGAGCAGGCGGTCAAGGAGGCCGGCCGGCTGCGGGTGGAAGGGCGCGACTACATCGTGGCCGACGGCGACGTGCTCAACATCCGCTTCAACGTGTGAGGGCTCGGGCGCAGGGCCGCGCACCCGCCCGACGCCGCCGTCACCGCGGGGGGCGGCCGGCCACCTCGGGGAAGTCGTAGGGATAGCCGCTGTCGGGCTCGCTGACCTCGGTCAGCCGGCTCATCTGGGCGTCGGACAGCTCGACGTCGGCCGCGGCCAGCGCCGTGTCCAGCTGCTCGGGTCGGGTGGCGCCGATGATCGGGATGACGTCGGGCTGTTGGCGCAGCCAACCCACCGCGGCGGTGGCCGGGGACACGCCGGCCTCGTCGGCGACGGCGCGGAGGGTGTCGAGGGTGGCCCAGCCCTGCTCGTCGATGTTGCCGACGAACTGCGCGAAGCGGCCCTTGCCCTCGGGCGACTCGTCACGACGGTACTTGCCCGTCAGGAATCCGGCCGCCAGCGGCGACCACGCCAGCACCCCCAGCCCGTTGGCCCGCGCCGCCGGGAGCGTCTCCAGCTCGATCTGGCGCTCAACGAGGTTGTACTGCGGTTGCAGGCTGACGATCCGCTCCCAGCCGTTGAGGTCGGCGGTGCGGCAGGCCCGCTCGATCTGCCAGCCCACGTAGTTGGACACGCCCACGTGCAGCACCACGCCCTCGCGGACCAGGTCCTCGAGGGTGGACAGCGTCTCCTCCAGCGGGGTGGTCGGATCCCACCGGTGCAGCTGGTACAGGTCGAGGTAGTCGGTGCCGAGGCGGCGCAGGCTCGCCTCCACGGCGTGGCGCAGATGACGGCGGCTGCCCGACCGGTCGTTCGGCCCGTCGCCCATCGCCGCATAGGCCTTGGTGGCGAGCACCACCCGGTCGCGCTCGTCGCCGAGGATCTGACCGAGGATCTCTTCGCTCTTGCCGCCGGTGTAGACGTCGGCGGTGTCGAAGAAGAACCCGCCGGCGGCGCGATAGCGCTCGACGATGGCCCGGCTGGTCTCCATGTCGGCGTCGCCGCCGAACGTCATCGTGCCCAGGCACAGCTCGCTGACGACGAGGCCGGTGGGGCCCAGGTACGTGTGCTGCATGGTCGCGTTCCTCCACGGGCGCGGGACGGGCGCTGGCGGCGCAGCGCTCGAGTTCACAGGCGGATGAGCACCCGCACCGGCTGTCCGGGGACCGGTTCGGAGTGTTGAACCCACGCCAGTCTCGCATCAGTGTCGCCGAAGGCCTCGGCGAGTGCCGTGCCGGGCTGGAACGGCGGACGCACGTAGGCGAACGCCTTGGTGAAGTGCTCCAGGTCGTCGTGGTCGCCGGCCTGCGCCTCCAGCCATCGGCCCGGGAACAGATGGGCCGGCATGGTGTTGGACGTCTCGTCGCCCGAGCCGGGCAGCGCGCCGTATTGGTCGCAGGCCATGGACTTGAACACCAGGCCGCCGATCTCCACGGGGGGGACCTCGTCGGGATAGCCGAGGCCGCCGCACATGGGACAGACCTGGGCCTCCGGGCTGATCATGCTGATACTGGCCACATCCCACCTCCGTTCCTCGTCTGGACGGGCCGCGACCCGGCCGTCTGACGCTGTGAGGCGGTGTCGGTGCCGCAGGCAGGACCGATCGTAGCGGTCCGCCGCCGTGCGGCGTCTCGAACGTACCGGGGCTGCTAGGATTTCGCGCCAACCCCACCATTCGGGCGGTTAGCTCAGGGGGAGAGCGCTACCTTGACACG
>CAYQMQ010000060.1:0-10668 GCA_964418395.1 uncultured Actinomycetota bacterium | reverse complement strand
AGACCCCGCCGGTGCCCGGTTCGGACCTGCGGCTCACGCTGGATCAGGAGAGCCAGAAGCTGGTCGAGGACGCACTGACCGAGGGGATGGCGGTGGCCCGCGACGACGATCTGCCGGCCACCGCCGGTGCCGCCGTGGTGCTCAACCCCAACAACGGCGAGATCGTGGCGATGGCGTCCAAGCCCACCTTCAAGCCCGAGCAGTTCGTCGGGGGCATCACCCAGGAGGACTGGGACAGGCTCAACGACCCGGACAACGAGTTCCCCCTGATCAACCGCGCGGTGCAGTCGGCCCAGCCGCCGGGCTCGGTGTTCAAGGTGGTCACCAGCCTCGCCGCCCTCGACGAAGGCGTGATCACCCCGCACACGACCCTGGACTGCCCGGGCGTGTGGGAGTGGAACACCTTCCGCTACCCCAACTGGCGCACCCGGGACTCCGGCCCGATCAACTTGGAGGAGGCCCTGGCGGAGTCGTGCAACACCTACTACTTCGAGCTGGCGCGGCGGATGTGGCAAGCCGAGCAAGCCGAAGGCGACGACCCGCGCGAGCGGATCCAATCGCACGCCAAGCGGCTCGGGCTCGGCGAGCCGACCGGGGTGGACCTGCCCAGCGAACGAAGCGGCATCGTGCCGGGCCGCGAGTGGAAGCGGGACTACTGGGAGCGCACCCGGGAGACGACGTGCGCCCAAGCCGAGGAGGCCGAGGCCGCGGGCAGCGACAACGCCGACCTGCTCGCCGAGCTGTGCGAGGAAGGGTGGCGCTGGCGCGGCGGCGACGCCGTCAACCTCGCCATCGGCCAGGGCGACCTGCTGGTCAGCCCGCTGCAGATGGCCAACGTGTACGCGGCGATCGCGAACCGGGGCACGCTGTGGCAGCCCCGCGTGACCGACGCCGCCGTCTCCCCCGACGGGGAGGTCACCGACTTCGAGCCCGAACGGCTGGCCGAGCTGCCCTACGATCCCGCCCACCTCGACGCCGTGCACCGAGGCTTGAGAGCCGTCAACGAGCGCGGCACCGCCGAAGCGGTGTTCGGCGACATGCCCGTGCCGATCGCCGGCAAGACCGGCACGGCCCAGAACAAGCCGCGCGAGGACATCTCCTGGTACGTCGGCTACGGACCGGCCGAGGACCCCCGCTACGTCGTGGCGGTGATGATCGAGGAAGGCGGCGGCGGCGGGGAGACCGCAGCTCCGATCACGCGCCACATCTTCGAAGGCCTGTTCGACCTGGAGCAGACGCCCCTGACCACCGGCCCGGACACCGACTAGATGGCCTCCACCGACTACGCCAGCGACCGTGGCAGCCGGCTCGCCCGGGAGGCCGTGCAGCGGCAGTGGACCGGCGGGTTCTCACCGCTGCGCCACGTGGACCCGCTGCTGTTGCTGTCCGTGCTGGCGCTGTGCGCCTTCGGGCTGGTGGTCATCTACTCGGCCACACAGGGTCGCCTGGCCGCGGCGGAGATGGACCCGATGCGGTTCGTGAACCGCCAAGCCCTGTCCCTCGCCCTCGGCCTGGGTGTGGCGGGGGCGGTGATGGCGGTGGACTACCGGCTGTTCCGGGCTTGGGCGCCGCTGCTGTACGTGGCCACGCTGGCGTCGCTGGTCGCCGTGTTGCTGGTGGGGTCCACGGAGCACGGCGCGACCCGCTGGTTGGAGCTGTGGGGGCAGCGGTTCCAGCCCGCCGAGATCGCCAAGCCCGCCCTGGTGCTGATGCTGGCCGCGTTGTTCCACGAGCGCCGCGAGGAGGCGCTCGGGCTCCGGGCGCTGATCGAGGCCCTGATCATCGCCGCGCTGCCGATCCTGCTGATCCTGCTGCAACCGGACCTGGGCACCGCCATGGTGTTCGTGGCGATCACCTTCGGCGTCCTGCTGATGGCCCGCGTGAGGGTGCGCTACATGTGTGCGCTCGTGGTCATCGGGATCGCCTCGATGGTGGGGTCCTTCCAGCTCGGTGTGCTGGAGGAGTATCAGCTGGAGCGGCTGAACACGTTCCTGGGCGGTGTGCAGAGCGCGGACCTGCAGGGCGCGGCCTACAACGTCAACCAGGCCGAGATCGCGGTGGGCTCCGGACAGTTGTCCGGCCAAGGCCTGCTGCAGGGAACTCAGACCTCCCTGTCGTTCGTGCCGGAGAACCACACCGACTTCATCTTCACCGTGATCGGCGAGGAGCTCGGCTTCCTCGGGGCCACCTTCCTGCTGGCCCTGTACGCCATGTTCCTGTGGCGCGCGCTGGCGATCGCCGGCACCGCGCGTGACACCCTCGGCACCCTCATCGCCGCAGGCGTGGCCTCCGTCTTCGCCTTCCAGATGTTCACCAACATCGGCATGTCCGTGGGCGTCATGCCCGTCACCGGCCTGCCGCTGCCGTTCGTGTCCTACGGCGGGACGAACCTGATCGGCTCGCTGCTGATGGTGGGCCTGTTGCAGAACGTGGCGATGCGCCGCTACTCGTAGTCGGCGACGCGACGGGACGTGGTCCGCAACCGCCGGCCCTAGCGGGCGCTAGTGGCGAACGTCGAGGACCACCCGCAGCGGGTCCTCGAGGACGTCCACGCGGAAGGGCTGCACCGCGTCGACGCCGACCGCCCACTGCATCGTGGCCTCGAAGTCGCCCAGGGAGACCGCCTCCGTCACGCGCTCGGTGTCGGCGCCCTCCACTCGCTCCGGGCCGTCGTAGGGCTCATGATCCGGCGCGTACAGGTCTGCCCCGTAGTCGGTGGCGGTCGAGGCCGTCATCTGGATCGTGGCCTCGCCGGCCACGTCGACCGTCCGGCCGGAGCCCGGCTCCGTGGCCTCGTCCACGTACTGGACCCACAGGCGAGGGCGATCGCCGGCGCTGAACTCCCACACGACCCGGTCGTAGCCGTCATGACGGGCGATTCGGACCTCCTCGAGCACCGCGGTCTGCTGGTCCTCGGCTCCCTCCAGCTCCACGTCCTCGGTGCCACCGTCGAAGGTCGTCGTCGGCTCCTCGTCGTCGCTGTCGGCGCCGACGGTGGACCCGGACGTGGGGGTCGGTGTGGGCGTCGGGTCGGAGGTCGGGGTTGCCGGCGGTGTCGGGGTGGCGTCGTCAGCGAGGTCGACCGCGTCGTCTCCCTGCCCGCAGGCGCTCGCTGCGAGCACCGTTGCCGCCACGGTCGCGATCAGCGCGGCTCGGAGGTGTGGCGTTCGGCTTCGACGGTGCACTTGCGGCCTCCTTGTCGCAGATCGCGGTTCCGCAGGCGTGCCCACATGAACACGCGAACCGCCGTCGCGGTGACGGCGCGTCCGCGTACGGCCAACGGTACACTCCCGCCCTGAACGGTTCTGACCGTTGCGTCTCCGCCGCCGCCGTCAGCGACGGGAGTGGCACTGTTGGCTCGCACCACGTGCACGGACCACCATCACAGCATCTGGCCGGATCTCGAACCGCTGCTCACGCGGGTGACCAAGCCCGCGCGCTACACCGGCGGTGAGGGCAACATCGTGGTCAAGGACCACGCGGCGTGCTCGTCGGCGTGGTTGCTCGTGTACCCCGACACCTACGAGGTCGGCCAGCCCAACCAGGGCGTGCAGATCTTGTACGAGGTGCTCAACGAGCGCGAGGGCACCGTGGCCGAGCGGGGCTACAGCCCCTGGCCGGACATGGAGGAGCTGCAGCGAGCGCACGGCCTGCCGTTCTTCTCGCTGGAGACCCACAAGCCCCTGCGCGCCTTCGACGTGGTGGCGTTCAGCCTCGCGACGGAGTTGGGCTACACCAACCTGTTGACCGCCCTGGACCTCGGTGAGGTGCCGCTGCGCGGCGCCGATCGCGCCGACGACGACCCGATCGTGATGATCGGCGGGCACGCGGCCTTCAACCCCGAGCCGCTGGCCCCGTTCGTCGACGTGGTGTGCGCCGGCGACGGCGAGGAGTTCGTCGGCGAGGTCGACCAGATCATCAAGGAGTGGCGCCACGAGCGGGAGCAGGGCGAGCCCTGGTCCCGCGAGGAGCTGCTCGGCACGATCGCGCGGGTCGAGGGCGCCTACGTGCCGCGGTTCTACGAGGCCGAGTACACGCTGGACGGGCGCCTGCGGGGCACCTTCCCCCGCCGCAGCGAGGTTCCCTACCGCGTGCCGAAGCGCACCGTGTCGGACCTCGACGCGTGGCCCTACCCCAAGCGGTCCCTCGTGCCGCTGACGGAGACGGTGCACGAGCGCTACTCGGTGGAGATCTTCCGTGGTTGCACCCGCGGGTGCCGGTTCTGCCAGGCCGGGATGATCACCCGGCCGGTGCGTGAACGGTCCAAGGACACCATCAAGGAGATGGTGGACAACGGGCTGGCCGAGACCGGCTTCGAAGAAGTCGGGCTGCTGTCGCTGTCCAGCGCCGACCACTCCGAGATCCAAGGCCTGTGCGGTGAGGTCGCCGACGCCTACGAGGGGACCGCGACGTCGCTGTCGCTGCCGTCCACCCGGGTGGACGCGTTCAACGTCGAGCTCGCCGACGAGCTGACCCGCGACGGCCGTCGCAGCGGCTTGACGTTCGCGCCGGAGGCCGGCACCGAGCGCATGCGCGCCGTCATCAACAAGGCGGTGTCGGAAGCCGACATGCTGCGCACCGCCGAGACAGCCTTCTCCCGCGGATGGCGCCACATCAAGCTGTACTTCATGATCGGCCTGCCGACCGAGACCGATCAGGACGTGCTGGGCATCGCCGACATCGGGCTCAAGATCCTCGAGGTCGGCAAGCGCTACGGCAACAAGAACAAGGTCACCGTCAGCGTGGGCGGCTTCATCCCCAAGCCGCACACGCCGTTCCAATGGGCCGCGCAGGACTCGCCGGAGCAGATCCGCCACAAGATCGGGCTGCTCAAGTCCCGCGTGGCCAGCGACAAGAACCTGACCCTTCGTTACCACGATCCCGAGCCGGGCGTGCTGGAAGGACTCCTCGCGCGCGGCGACCGGCGGGTCGCCGACGCGATCCAGCGCGCTTTCGAGCTCGGGGCCCGCTTCGACGGTTGGAACGAGCACTTCGAGCTGGACCGCTGGCGTCAGGCCATGGCCGACGCTGGTCTCGACGAGGCCTGGTACCTCACACGGGAGCGTGATGAGGCCGAGGTGTTCCCCTGGGAGCATCTCGACAGCGGACTCGAGCGGGACTGGCTCTGGAAGGACTGGCAGGACGCGCTCGCCGAGCGCGAGCTCGGCGATTGCCGGTGGATCCCCTGTTATGACTGCGGGGTCTGCCCCGGCCTCGACCTTGAGCACCAGACCGGGCATCTCCCGATCCTCCGTGTCGGCTGACCGCGTGACCGCCCCGCCGGACGGTGCGACGCCGGGAGCCTCACAGGCTCCCGGCGGGTCGCCGTCGCGACCCGGTGCGGATGCCACCGGCCCTGAAGCCCCCCGCCACGCCGGCGGTCCCGAGATCGCCGAACGCATCAGGGTCCGCTATGCCAAGACCGGCAAGATGCGCTTCATCAGCGCCATCGACCTGGGTCGCATCTGGGAGCGTGCCCTGCGCAAGGCGAACCTGCCGATCGCGTACTCCGAGGGCTTCAGCCCCCACCCGAAGGTCAGCTTCCCGGACGCCCTGCCGCTCGGCTACGCCTCGACCGGCGAGTACGCCGAGCTGCGGTTCGGCGCGCCGATCGCGGTGGGACCGGCGATGCGCGATCTGAACGCCGCCTTCGTGGAGGGCTGCGAGGTGCTCGACGCCGTCGGCGTCGCCGACGGCGATCCCCGGCTGGCGAAGTGGCTGTCCGCGAGCCTGTGGCAGATCGACTACCCCCGCGACACCGACAGCGAAGCTCTAGCCGACGCGGCCCGGGCGGTGCGAGACGCCGCGGAGCTGCCCGTCGGTCGCGAGCGCAAGGGCAAGACGGTCGACATCGACCTGCGACCGTATGTGCACGACCTCGCCTGCAGTGAGACCTGCGTGCGGGTCGTCTTGCTGCACGGCGAGCCGCCGGTGCGCCCCACCGAGGTGCAGGCTGCGCTCGCTGCTGACCGAATTGACGCCGCCGGCCGGTGCGCGCTGCCCGAACCGACGCACATCACCCGCGTCGCCCAGGGCGCCCCCGCCGCCGACGGCGTGCACGAGGCCATCTCCGGCGACCGCGTCGCGCTCAGGGCCTCGCCCGCACCATGACGCGTGAGAGGACCCCCTTTTGTCCGACGACAGCGACAACCCGAGCACCACCCAGCCACCCACCGGAGACGACCAAGACACCGGAGACGACCAAGACCGCACCGAACCCGCCGAGCGTGAACCCGAGGGCACCGAGAACGGCCGCTACCCCGCGGACGAGAGCGACGGGCAGGTCCAGGAGGTAGCGCGCCGCCGCACCCGGACGCGCAGCCGCACCCGCACCGGAGGGGGACCCGGCTCGTCGACCGCTCCGCCGTCGAACCGGGATGGCTCGTCCGACTCGCCCGCCGCTGACGACTCCGAACCGCCCCCCGTCGACGACGGGGCCACGCCGGCTACTGACCCGGAAGCTCCGCCCGCGGGCGAGGCGGCCGGCAGCGTGGCGGGCGAGCCCGCACAGCGCATCCGCCGGCGCCGGCGCGGCCGGCGCGGAGGCCGGGGGCGGGGAAGCCGCGGGCGTTCCTCCGGGTCCGGCGACACCGAGCCCGCCGACGCGGAACGGCCGGACAGCCGGGGCGCACCGTCCGACGAGCCCGCAGGCGACTCCGGCACCGGCGGCGCCGATGCCAGCGATGCCGGCGCGACGGAGGCCGACATCAGCGAGGCCGACCGGGGCTCCCCGCCCGACACGGACGCCACCACCGGGGCGGAGTCACCCGATGCGCCCCAAGAGGAGGCGCCCACCCGGCTGCAGTCCAAGCGCCAGCAGAACCGCAACCGGCCCCGGGGGCGAGGCGGCGGTCGCCGTCCGGCCGGAGCGGTCAGCGACGAGACGCGCTGGGCGATCAACGAGGGCCCGCCCAAGCGGATGCTGATCAGCGCGGGCAAGAAGCGCACGCAGGTGGCGGTGCTCGAGCAGCGGACGCTGGTGGAGCACTTCGTGGCGCGCAAGGAAGACGAGTCGATCGTCGGCAACATCTACCTGGGCCGGGTCCAGAACGTGCTGCCGGGCATGGAGGCGGCCTTCGTCGACATCGGCCAGGGGCGCAACGGGGTGCTGTA
This sequence comes from uncultured Actinomycetota bacterium, assembly GCA_964418395.1. Classification (GTDB taxonomy): domain Bacteria; phylum Actinomycetota; class Nitriliruptoria; order Euzebyales; family Egibacteraceae; genus QS-5-72-10. The sequence goes on along the minus strand of CAYQMQ010000060.1, from coordinate 3,555 downwards.
CGCCGGCGAGGTCGATTACCCCACCGACACGGACGACATCGAACAGGACGGCGAGCTCCCCCGGATCGAGAAGACGCTCAAGCCGGGCCAGACCGTCCTGGTGCAGGTCACCAAGGACGCGATGGGCTCCAAGGGAGCGCGGCTGACCCAGCACCTCTCGCTGGCCGGACGGTTCTGCGTGCTGGCGCCCGGCGGCGGGATGCTGGGGATCAGCCGCAAGCTGCCCGACGAGGAGCGCAAGCGCCTGCGGTCGATCCTGGCCGATCTGGTGCCCGAAGGGTTCGGGGTGATCCTGCGCACCGCCGCCGAGGGCGCCACCCGCGAGCAGCTCGAAGCCGACGTCGTGCGCCTGACCCGCATCTGGGAGGAGGTCTCACAGAAGGCGGAATCCGCCAAGCCCCTCACCCCGGTGTATGAGGAGCCGGGGCTGGTGATGCGCGTGGTCCGCGACGTGCTGGGTCCCGAGTACGAAGAGCTCGTCATCGACCAGACCCAGCTGGCCGACCACGTCCGCGACTACCTCAGCGACGTGGCCCCCGACCTGGCGGGCCGAGTGTCGGTGCACGCCGACGATCAGCCGATCTTCGACGCCTACGAGGTGACCGTGCAGGTGCGGCGGGCGCTCGAGAAGAAGGTGTGGCTGCCCTCCGGCGGGTACCTCATCGTCGAGAAGACCGAGGCGATGTGGATCATCGACGTCAACACCGGCAAGTTCGTGGGCGAGGACAACCTCGAGGAGACCGTGCTGCGCAACAACCTCGAGGCCGCCGAGGAGATCGCCCGCCAGCTGCGGCTGCGCGACATGGGCGGGATCATCGTCATCGACTTCGTCGACATGCTGGTGCCCGCCAACCGCGACGAGGTCCTCAAGCGCTTCAAGCGCGAGCTCGCCCGCGACAAGACCAAGACCCGGGTGATGGACATCTCGCGACTCGGCCTGGTGCAGATGACCCGCAAGAACGTCAGCCACGGCCTCACCGAGACGTTCACCACCACCTGCGAGCACTGCGAAGGCCGCGGTGCGGTCATCGTCGACGTGTTCGACTGACAGGGCTCGAGCCCATCGCGCCTTCGGCTCCGTGCCAACCTGGCTTGACCCACGTCGTCTCCGGTGCGATGGGCTCTCGCGGGTGGGCGCCGCCGGCTCCGAGGGATGCGGTTCGTTGAGTGGGCGGGGTGGGGGTGCCATACTTCCGGTGATTTTCCCCGCCTGCCCGGTGGTGAGGACGTAGCGTGGGGCTGCCGGAGTGGACCCGGTGGGGGTTACAGCCCTCCGTCCCGCCCACGACCTCGCACGGGAGGTGCGCAAGATGGCTGACATCGAAGAGCGCCGCGCTGCCGTGCTCGAGGCGATCGTCCGCGGGTACGTCCGCGACGGCGAGCCGGTGGGGTCGAAACGCCTCGCCGAGGAGACCGATCTCGGCGTGTCCCCGGCCACGATTCGGGCCGACATGGGGCTGCTGGAGGACGCCGGCCTGATCGCCCAGCCGCACACCTCCGCCGGTCGGGTGCCCACCGACGCCGGGTACCGGTTCTATGTCGACCGCATGGTCACCCGGGTCCCGACCTCGCCGGAGCAGCAAGCCGCGGTGGAGCGACACCTGGTCGGTGCGCCGGACATCGAGGAGCTGCTGCGGCGCTCGTCGCAGGTGCTCAGTCGCCTGACTCGCTACGCGGCACTGGTGGCGGCTCCACCGCCCGACGCGACCCGCTTGCGCCACGTCGAGCTGGTGCGCCTCGGTGAGCGTCACGTGGTGGCCGTGGTCATCGGCCACACCGGTCGGGTGGACAAGCGCACCGTCGAGCTGCCTGAGCGCGTGGAGGACGTCGAGGTCCAACAGGCCTCGCATGCGGTCAACAGCGCCGTGCGCGACCTGCCGCTGTCGCAGGCCGCCGATGTTGTGGCCGGTCTCGCCGAGGGGTGTGCGCCCTCCCTGCGCCCCCTCATCGACGCGGTGAGCACCGAGATGGCGCCCGAACCCGACGGCGGCGAGCTGTTCCGGGACGGCACCGCGACGATCGCGGGCTGGGGCTCGGCTGAGGATCCTGTGCGCCTCTCGCGGATCTACGAAGCGGTCGAGGAGCAGGTCGTGGCTCTGCAGCTGTTGCGCGACGCGTTGTCGAGCGGCGATCCGGCCGTGCGGATCGGCACCGAGCTGCCGCGCTTGGAGCTGTCGACGTGCTCCATGGTGGCCGCCGGATACCAGACCGGCGGGGGGGCGTCCGGCTCGCTGGGCGTGCTCGGCCCCTCGCGCATGGACTACCCCAGGACCCTCGCGGCGGTGCAGACGGTAGCCTCGTCGGTGGAGCGTGCGCTCGCCGCCCTCGACGAGGAGCGTGCCTGACCACTCCGGTGCCACAGCGAACCCGTACGAGAAGACCCCGAGACCCGGTGGGACGACGTGCGTGATCTGTACGAAGTTCTCGGCGTGGACTCCAGCGCCACTGAGGACGAGATCAAGAAGGCCTACCGCCGCAAGGCCCGGCAGGAGCATCCGGACGTGGGTGGTGACCCGGAGGAGTTCAAGGAGGTCACCGCCGCCTACGAGGTGCTCAAGAACCCGGATGCCCGCGCCAACTACGACCGGTACGGCGATCCCCGCGGTCCCGGCGGCGGTGGGGGCGGGGGCGGCGACCCGTTCGCCGGCTTCGGCGATCTGCAGGATCTGATCGACGCCTTCTTCGGCGGCGGCATGGGCGGCATGGGTGGCACGGGGGGCCGCCGGACCGGCCGCCGCGGCGGCCGCGACGCCATCGTCGACTTGGCGCTGACGTTGGAGGAAGCCGCCGCCGGTGTGCGCCGCGACGTCGACGTGACCTTGCCACGGGAGTGCGAGACCTGCGGCGGCTCGGGCGCCAAGCCCGGCAGCGGCGGGCCGACGCGCTGCCAGACCTGTGGCGGCGCCGGCGAGGTCCAACAGGTCCGGCGCAGCATGTTCGGTCAGGTGCTGACCGCAAGCCTGTGCCCCCACTGCGAGGGCACGGGCACGGCGGTCGACGACCCGTGCGCCACGTGCGGCGGCCAGGGCCGCCGGGAGGTGACCGAAACGGTCACCGTCGACGTGCCCCCCGGGGTGGACGACGGAACGCGACTGCGCATGTCGGGCCACGGGGAGGCCGGCAAGAAAGGGGCGACAGCCGGGGATCTCTACGTGCGGGTCCGCGTCACGCCCCACGAGGTCTTCGAGCGCGAGGGCATCGATCTGCACTGCGAGTTGCGGTTGCCGATGACGCAGGCGGCACTCGGTGCCGAGCTGAAGGTTCCCACCCTGGACGGTGAGGAGAAGCTGCAGGTGCCGGCCGGCACCCAGACGGGCGAGGTGTTGACCTTGCGCCGGCAGGGCATGCCCAAGCTCAGCGGTGGAGGCCAGCGCGGTGACCTCCACGTCCACTGCCGCGTGGAGACCCCCACGCACCTGACGGACAGCCAGCGCGAACTGCTCGAGCAGCTCGCCGCCGAACGCGGAGAGGAGGCTCCACAGGGCGCAGGCCACTGGGGTTTCCTGGGCAAGCTGCGCGAGGTCTTCAAGGGCTGAGTGGGCCTGCGGCTTCCCA
>CAYQMQ010000059.1:0-10955 GCA_964418395.1 uncultured Actinomycetota bacterium | reverse complement strand
ACGCCGCCGGGTCGCCCACCACGAAACCGGTGGTGGTCAGCGCGGAGGTGACGTGAAAGACGCGCTCGCCCAGCGCCGGCAACGGCCACCCGTCCAGCGCGACCACCACGAGCGTCCCGAGCACCAGCAGCCCCACCATCAACCGCAGCTGCACATCGCCGACGAACTGCCGCCACCGGCGCTGGGTCACCAACAGGTAGATCAGCGGCAGGCTGATCGCGCCGATCACCATGAAGACCGCGGTGACCGTGGCGATCGCCGGCGAGTCATAGGCGCCGATGCTGTCGGGGAACGGGGAGAAGCCTCCCGTGGACAGCAGCGAAAGCGCGTGCAGCAGCCCGTCACCGGGGCCCGCTCCGGCCACGAGCAGCGCCGCGTAGCCGGCCGCGGTCAAGCCGCCGTAGGCGGCGGCCACGGCTCGCGCGGTGCTGATCACGTTGCCGCGCACGTTGCCTTCCTCGAAATCGGCCATGTACAAGCGGGAGGCGGCGCTGCGCGGCCCCGCCAGCACGGCCAGATAGATGATGGCGATCCCGGCTCCCCCCAGCCACTGGCTGAAGGCCCGGAAAAAGGCCACGCTCGTGGGAAGGGACTCTTCGGCCATGACCGTCAGCCCCGTGGTGGTGAACCCGGAGAGGGCCTCGAAGACCGCGTCCACCGGGCTGGCCACGGGGAGATAGCCGACCGCGGCGACCAGTGCCAGCATCGGATACGCGAGCGCGGTGGTGACCAGCGCTTCGCGCGGTCCGAGAGCGGGCGCTTGGGCTCGCCGGCCCAGCCAGCCGATCGCGAGCGCGGCGACCCCGGCGCCGGCGAACGCCGCGGCGTGGGAGAGTTCGCCGGCGACCACCCCGATGGCGGCCGGCACCACCAAGCACGGTGCGGCCAGCTCCAACAGGCCGGCGAGGTGGTAGGTGACGCTCCGGACGTCGAGCGGGGGAGCGAACCGGTCGAGCGTCACGGGACACCTCACCGCTCTTCGGGTGTTCGAGGGGATGCCCGTTGCCGGCGGGCACGCGGTCGCCCGCGCCGTTCCCGGGCGGGGAGGGCTTCACACGTCGCGCCCCAGCCAGCGGGGTGGGGCCGGCGGGGCCTGCCTCGGGCGTGGGCCATCGGGCGGCTACGGTGGTACGCCGACGCGCAGGAGGTGCGGCCGGTGAACGCAGACGCCCGTCACACGGTGACCGTCGCCCACGGCGACGGGATCGGCCCCGAGATCATGGCCGCGGTGCTCGACGTTCTCGAAGCGGCTGGCGCGCCGCTGCGCTACGAGCGGGTCGACATCGGCAAGGATGTCTTCGAACAGGGCTACAGCTCCGGGATGACCCCGGAGGCCTGGGACACCATCCGTCGCAACAGCGTCTTTTTGAAGGCGCCGATCACGACGCCCCAGGGCAGCGGGTACAAAAGCCTCAACGTGACCATCCGCAAGACGTTGAGCCTGTTCGCCAACGTCCGGCCCACCAAGTCGTACGCCCCGTTTGTGGCCTCGCCGCACCCGGGCATGGACCTGGTGATCGTGCGCGAGAACGAAGAGGACCTCTACGCCGGCATCGAGCACCAACAGACCGCGCAGGCCACGCAGGCCCTCAAGCTCGTCACCCGTCCCGGCACGGAACGGATCGTGCGCTACGCCTTCGAATACGCGCGCGCGTACGGGCGTCGCAAGGTGACGTGCATGACGAAGGACAACATCATGAAGCACACCGATGGGCTGTTCCATCGGGTGTTCGACGAGGTGGCCCCCGAGTTCCCCGACATCGAAGCCGAGCACCAAATCGTCGACATCGGAGCGGCTCGCCTGGCCGCACAGCCGGAACGGTTCGACGTCATCGTCACGCTGAACCTGTACGGCGACATCCTGTCCGACATCGCCGGCCAGATCGCCGGATCGGTGGGCTTGTCCGGGTCAGCCAACGTGGGCGACGAGATCGCCATGTTCGAGGCGGTCCACGGCTCGGCACCGGACATCGCCGGGCGGGGGATGGCCAACCCTTCCGGGTTGCTGGCGGCGGCCACCCAGATGCTGGTGCACCTCGGCGAAGCCGACACGGCTCAACGCATCGCCAACGCGTGGCTGTGCACCCTCGAAAGCGGGGTGCACACCGCTGACATGTACCGGCAGAACCTCAGCCACCAAGAAGTGGGTACCGAGGGGTTCACCGCAGCGGTCATCGACCGTCTCGGCGACCAGCCCGCGCACCTGAGGCCGGTGGCGTACCGAGAAGGGGGCATCACTGTGCGCGCCTCGACCGTGCCGGCGCGACGCAAGGAACTGGTGGGCGTCGACGTGTTTCTGGATTGTCCGCCCGCCGGCGACCGCGCCGCCGACGACCTCGGGCAGGGGGTGGAAAAGGCGGCCGAGGCGGCCGGTTGGAACCTGAGCATCATGACCAACCGCGGCGTCAAGGTCTACCCGGGGGGCGTGCCGGAAACGTTTCTCACCGACCACTGGCGGTGTCGCTTCACGGCGCAGGCGGAGGGCCAGCTCACGTTCCGGGAGGTGTTGACGTTGCTGGACGCCCTGCATCAGGCCGGCTTCGACGTGATCAAGACCGAGCACCTGTACACCTTCGACGGCGAGCGGGGCTACTCGCTGGGCCAGGGCGAGTAGGCCGGACAAGTCAAGCCCGGTCTTCGACTCGGCCGGGCTGCCAGTTCGTGTCCCATCCCCCCTTGGTGTGGTGGCGGCGTTCCTCCAACGGCTCTTCGAGACGCCCCCGCAAGGCCCGGAGCGCGGCGCGGACGCTCGGGCCGCCACCGATCAGGCGGCGGGTGCCGGTCAGCTGGTCGGTGCGGACGTATTCGGCGGCCGCGTTCCACCATTCGCCGTGCTCGAGGTCGAACTCCCCGTAGACATACAGCTCGCGAAAGCGCCAGCCCTGCGGGATGCCACCCGGCGGATCCGTTGCGATCTCCGCCACCGTCCGATGCAGCGCGGCGGCGTCGGATCCGTGGGACATCACCGGTCCTGCGGGTGGATGCGGTGCATGGTCGTGATGGTTCCCTTCTGGCCGAGCACGAGCCACACGCTCAAGCATATGCCTGGGAGTGGACTCACAGGCAACCTCGACGCGGCCCCGCCGTCCCTCCCATCGCAGCGACCTGACAGGGCCAGCGCGGCTAGGCTTTTGGTGCCGCCGAGGGTGGTCGTTGTCGTCCCACTGACAGGTGGCCCCATTCCTTGTCCGCTCTGTCGACTGGACCAACCCGATGCTGCTCTGTCGCCTCGGCGCCCGCCGCGTCTCCCACCCCGGGTGGTGGTCCGCCACGCTGGTGCTCGTGGTCGTCCTCGGGACCGGATGCGACGCCCTGTTCAACGCCGAGCCCGGCACCGGGACCGCCGAGGCGCCGAGCCCGACCCCCGCGCCCACGCCGACGCTCACACCCGCAGCGACGCCGACCCCCACGCCGACGCCGGACCGGGACCCGCAGCCGGGCGTCGAGGGCGGTTACCCCCTCACCGGACTGCCCGCCGACGACGACGCGGCCCTCGACCGCCCGGTTCTGGCCGCCAAGATCGACAACGCCCCCCGAGCGCGGCCCCAGACGGGGATCCGACAGGCCGACGTGGTGATGGTGGAGCTGGTGGAGGGCGCCACCCGGTTCGTGGCGCTGTTTCACTCCACCGACCCGGGACGGTTCGGGCCGGTGCGGTCGGGGCGGTTCGTCGACGCGCAGCTGTTGCCCTCGTTCGAGCCGGTCATGGCGCTGTCCGGCGCGGCCCGTCCCGTGCTCGCCGAGCTGCGAGCGGCGGATCTGGCCCTGCACGGGGAGGGCTCGGCGGGGGCGTGGGCCCGCGATCCCTCGCGGCCGGCCCCGCACAACCTGTACGCCCGCGCCGCGCCGCTGTGGCAGTCCGGCGAGCAGTTGGGGCTGCCGCCGGCGGAAGCGGTCTGGCACTACGACGCCGAGGTTCCCCCTGGTGCCGCGGTCGCCGAGGAAGCCAGCCTGCTGTACCCGCGGGCCACGTCGGTCACCTGGCGGTTCCACCACGAGAGCGGACGGTGGCGGCGCAGCCAGGACGGCGCGGCCCACGTGGACGCCAGCGGCCACCCGGTGGACGCGGACAACGTGGTGATCGTGCGGGTCCCCGCCACCACGGACGTGACCCGGCCCTTCAACCCCATCGCGGCCGGGGAGCTGACCGTGCTGCGCGACCGCCGGCAAGTGGCGGGCACGTGGCACAAGCCCGATGCCGGCGCGCACTTCCGCTGGCGGGATCGCCGCGGCGATCCGCTGCCGCTCACCCCGGGCCGCACGTGGATCGAGCTGGTCCCCGACACCGGCAGGGTGAGCGTCTCGCCGTGACCCGGGTGCCGCGGGCCCAGCCGGGCCGGGGGGTCAGCCGGCCTGCAGCTCGGCGATGCGGCGCTCCACCCGGTCGCGCATGCGCCGCAACGCTGCCCGCTCCTCTTCGGGGGAACTGACCAGGCCGATGATGTCGGCCACCGCTTGGCGAGCCCGCAGCCCCCGGCTGCCACCGAGCGTGCCGCCGTCACGCTCGACGGTCACCACGTCGTCGTCGTAGGGGATCACGCCAGCCAGCGCCATGCCCTCGGCGGCGGCCATCTGAGCGAACAGGTGGTGGTCGTCGTCGCCCCGGGACTTGTTGCCCACCCCGTACACGCGGGGGATGCCCAGCTCCTCGGCGAGTTCGCGCACCCGCCGCGCCGCGTGCAGGGCCTTCTGGGTGGGTTCCATGACCGCCAGCAGCACGTCGGCGTAGGCCAGGGTCCCGCCGGAGCGGCTCAGATGCTCCAGGCCGGCCTCCATGTCGATGACGGCCACGTCCACGTGATCGTCGATGGTCGCGCCCAGCATGCTGCGCACCGAGGCGTGGCTGCCACACATGCAGCCGCCGCCCGCCTCGTCGACCAGCATGCTCTGCACCAGGGTGGCCCCGCTGGGAGTGGCAAGGCCGTAGGCGCTGATGAGCTGGGCCGGGGACATCTCCCCGTCCCCCGCGCCGACCGCGAGCGAGCGAGGCAACAACGGGGCTTGGTGGAGGGCGGCCGCGTCGAGTCCCAGGCTCAGCCCCAGATTCGGGTTGGAGTCCGTGTCCACCGCCAGCACGCGCTGGCCCTGTTCGGCGTAGGCCTGGGTGAGCAGCGCGGACACTGACGTCTTGCCCACCCCGCCTTTGCCGACGATCCCGATTTTCATGGTGAGCCCCGCTCTGTCGCGTGTGGTCAGGCCGATGGTGGGGTGTGTCGGTGATTCGCACCCAGCGTACTAAACCGCGCCGTCCGGCAGAAGCTGCGACTAGGGCCTCATAGTCACAACGTGCCATCTACACGGTACGTCGTTGGCGATATCGTGCTGCCTGCAAGCGGGACTGACAGCAGCCGAAGCGGGCTGACATCTGCTGTCTCGATCAGACAACTGGAGACGTCATGCTCACTCCCGGCGGGTGGGGGCGACGTCGTGAGCGCAGCGATCCCCACGCGACGGTTCGGGCCACCCTTCCCCCGGTCGCCACGGCCGAGCCCGCAAGTGAGCGACCTGCCCGCTCGCGGGCGTGGAAAGCCGCGGGGCCCGCAGGGCTTCTGGGAGCGGCGGCCGTTGTGGCACTGGAGGTCCGCGGGGTCGACGCCCGCTGGCTGATCGGGACCCTGCAGCTGGTCACGGCGGCTGCGGTGGGGGCCGGCGCCCGTCTCCATCGACCGGCGTCCGCATGGCCATGGTGGCTGCTGGCCGGCGGTTTTGCCGTGAACGGGGTCCGCCGGGTGCTGCTGGGCAGCCTCCCAGCGTCCGCGGTCGCCGAGGTCGAGTGGGCGCTCTGGGTGACCCATCCCGTCAGCCTCACGCTGTACCTGGCCACGGCGGCCACCGTGGTGGTCCTGCGGTCCCGCAGCCGATCGGCTGAGCAACTGCTCGACGCGGCGATCTTGACCTTGGCGGCGGGGCTGGTCGCTGTCGAGGCGGTGCGGATGCTGATCACCGCGCCGGCGAGCCCGATCGCCAGCAGCTTGTCGCCGTCGCTGGTGGTGGCGTTCGGCGTGACGTTGCTGGTGCTCACCGTGCACCTGTTCCACAGCGCCGTCCACGGAGGACGGTCCGATCGGGGCCACCTGGTGCTCGCGTTGCTGGTGGGCGCGGCCGCGATCCGCCTGGGACGCGACGTGGTGATCGCGGTGGTCACCGTCGACGGCGGCGCCGTGATCGCTGCCGGGTTGACCCCTGTGGCGCTGGGCATGGCCGCCGCCGCGATGCTGCACCCCGCCAGCTCCCAGGTTGTCGAGCCGACGGTGGAACGGCGGGCGCCGTCCACCGCCCGTCAGCTCGCGGCGATCGCCAGCCCCTTGCTGGTGCTGCCGCTTCTGGGCGTGTCGCTGACCCTGGCGGAGCCCGGCGAGCTCGCGGGGACGCTGGTGACCGGGGCGGGCATGATCGTGCTCACCGTGTTGGTGATCGCGCGGCTCGAACGGCTGCTGCGGTCGCTGCAAGCGACAACCGCGCTGCGGCAGGCCGAGGCGCGTCGGGATCTCCCCACAGGGCTGCCGAATACCCGCGGCTTGTTCGACGAGCTGGCAGAGCGCGCCGGGCACCACGAGACCGCCGGACCGCCCGCCCTGCTCATGGTCAGCCTCGCCGGCGTGGGCGAGGCCGGCAGCGTCCACGGGCTGGAGGTCAGCGCCGGGCTGTTGGAAGGGCTGGCGCGGCGGTTGAGCTCCGCGCTGCCCTCCGATGCCTTCATCGCGGCGCTGTCGGGACGCGATCTCGCCGTGATCGTGGCCGTCGACAGCGACGAGCAGCTCGACGAGCTCGGCCTGCGGGTGTGCGAGCTCGCGAGCCAGGCGGTGGTGGTGGGTGATATCCCGGTGTCGTGCCGGGCCAGCGTCGGCATCGCGGTCCGTGAGCCGAACGAGTCACCGGAGGACTTGTTGCGGCGGGCCGATCTCGCCAGCCGCTGGGCCGAGCGCACCGGCCCGGCGGGGGTGCGACGCTACAACTCGCCGATGAACGCCCATGTGGCCTACGAGGTCGCGGTGCGCGCCGATCTCCGCGACGCGATCCGGCGTGACGAGATCCGCATGTGGTGCCAGCCACAGCTCGAGATCCCCTCGGGGCGGCTGGCCGGCGTCGAGTGTCTGGCGCGATGGCGCCATCCCGGCTACGGCTCGGTGCCGCCGGCCGAGTTCGTGCCCGCCGCTCACGAGATCGGCGCGGCCGCTGAGCTGGATGTGCGGATGGTGCGGCGCGCCGTTGAGCAGGCCGGGCAGTGGCGCGCCGCCGGGCTCTTCGTCCCCCGGGTGGCGGTCAATGTCGAACCGACGTCGTTGTCCGAACCGGGCTTCGTCGACGCGGTGGCCTCAGCCCTGCGAACCGCACAGCTGCCGCCGGGGAGCCTGGAGATCGAGGTCACCGAAGCCGTCACCGTCCGCGATCACGCCGAGGTTCGCCAGATGCTGTGGCAGCTGCGCGCGCTCGGGGTGCGCTTGGCCGTCGACGACTTCGGCACCGGCTACTCGTCGCTGGCCGCGCTCCACCACCTACCCGTGGATGCGATCAAGCTCGACCGGGAGCTGATCACGCTCCTTGGCGACGATCCCGTGTTGGTCAGCGCCACGATCGCACTGGCCCACCGTCTGGGGCTGGCTGTCGTGGCAGAGGGGGTGGAGACCCACGCGGAGCTGGCCGTGCTCGAGCGGGTCGGCTGTCGGGTGGCTCAGGGCTATCTGCTCGCCGAGCCCATGCCTGCCGACGAGCTCTTCGCATGGCACGAGGCGTCCAGCACGGGCTACCCCGCGGCGGTGTGAACGCGGCAACGCCGCGTTTCGACCGCTCGCCGTGGGTACGGCAGACTCTGCGCGACGCTTGTCGGCCGTCCCACGAGGCGTGTCACCGTGGCCACCGAGCAGGAAGCCCGTCAGGATGCTGCCACTCCGGGTGCGGGAGCGGTGCCCCGCACCGAGGACGATCGGCTGCTCACCGGCCGAGCCAGCTACATCGCCAACCTGGCACCGCATGACGCGTTGCGGGCGGTGTTTGTGCGCTCGCCGCTGGCCCACGCCCGGGTGACCGAGGTCGACACTGCTCACGCGGCGGCCATGCCCGGCGTCGTGGCGGTGTGGACCGCCGCCGAGCTCGGCCTGCCCGACCTGCCCAGCGGCAAGGCCCCGGAGGTCACCGCCCGCCCGATCCTCGCTCACGACACCGTGCGGTTCGCCGGCGAGGCCGTGGCCCTGGTCGTGGCCACCTCCCATGCGGCTGCGGAGGATGCTGCCGAGGCGGTCTTCGTGGACTACGACCCGCTGGAGCCGGTCACCGACGCGGAAGCCGCGCTCGGGCGCGGAGGGCGGGACGGTGCCCCGTTGCTGTTTCCGTCCCTGGGCACCAACCGCGTGGCCAGCCACGACCAGTCCAGCGCCCCCGTCGCCGAGAGCGGCGAGTCCGAAGCCGACGGCGAGGCGGGCGGCGGACCAGCCGAGGTCGGCGACGTGCTCGCTGACGCCGACGTGGTCGTGTCGGGTCGGTTCGTCAACCAGCGCGTGGCGCCGGTGCCGCTGGAGGCCGGCGCGACGATGGCGGTGCCCCAGCCAGAGACGCTGACGGTGTATGCCTCCACCCAGACCCCGTTTCGGCTGCGCGGGCTGCTGGCCGAGCTGCTGGAGCTCGACGAGGAAGCCGTCCGCGTGATCGCCCCCGATGTGGGCGGCGCCTTCGGCGCCAAGATCCCCCCATACCCCGAACAGGTCGCCGTCCCGGCCGCCGCGCGTCGGCTGGGTCGCCCGGTGAGGTGGATCGAGGAGCGCAGCGAGTCGCTGCAGGCGATGTGCCACGGGCGGGCGCAGACCCAGCACGTCGACATCGGTGCCACCCGCGACGGGCGCCTCACGGGGGTGCGGGCGCGCATCGTCGCCGACTGCGGCGCCTACCCCACGGGGCCTGGGGTGGGCATGCCGGCCAACACGCTGCACATGATCCCGGGCACGTACCGCGTCCCCGCCGTCGACCTGCGAGCCGACGTCGCCGTCACCACCACCACGCCGATCACCGCCTACCGGGGCGCCGGCCGACCGGAGGCGACCGCGCTGATCGAACGCGGCATGGACCTGCTGGCCGCCGAGCTCGGCCTCGACCCCGTCGAGGTGCGGCGCCGCAACCTCGTTGACTCGGACGAGTTCCCCTACGCCACCGCCACGGGGGCGGTCTACGACAGCGGGGACTACCACCGCGCCCTGGACATCGCGCTGGAGGCGGCCGACTACCACGGGCTGCGCGCCGAGCAGGCCGCGGGCCGCGAGCGTGGCGACCGGCGGCTGCTGGGCATCGGCGTCGCGAGCTACGTGGAGATCACCGCCGGCGGGATGACCGACGAGTTCGGCGCCGCGGCCGTGGACGACGCCGGGGTGGTGACGGTGCGCACCGGCATCGGCCCGCACGGCCAGGGCCACGAGACGATGCTGGCCCAGATCGCCGCGGGGGTGTTGGACGTGGCGATGGACCAGGTGCGGGTGGTGCACTCCGACACCGGCGCGATCCCCCAGGGGGCCGGCACGATGGGATCCCGGTCGCTGCAGATCGGCGGCTCGGCGGTGCGTGCGGCGACCCACACCCTGCGCGAGAAGGCCAAGCGCCTGGCCGCCCACCTGCTCGAGGCCGACGCGGGCGACATCGAGGTGGCTGACGGCCGGGTGGGCGTCGCCGGCGCGCCGACGCTGGCGTTGACCTGGGCTGAGCTCGCCGCTGCCGCCGACTCCGACCGGCGCCCGGACGACATGGAGCCAGGCCTGTCGTGCGAGGGCCGCTTCGAGCAGGACGCCGCCACCTACCCCTTCGGCGCCCACGTCTCGGTGGTCGAGGTGGATGTCGACACCGGCCAGGTGGTGCCGCGGCGCCACGTCGCGGTCGACGACTGCGGGGTGGTGCTCAACCCGATGCTGGCCGACGGCCAGGTGCACGGCGGGCTGGCCCAGGGCATCGCCCAGGCGCTGTGGGAAGAGGTCGTCTACGACGAGCTCGGCAACCCGCTGACGGCCACGTTGGCCACCTACGCGGTGCCCATGGCCACCGAGATGCCCGAGTTCGTGCTGCGCCGCCCGCAAACGCCCACGCCGCTCAACCCGTTGGGGGCCAAAGGGATCGGTGAAGCGGCCACGATCGGCTCCACCCCGGCGGTGCAGAACGCCGTGGTCGACGCGCTGGCCCACCTCGGCGTGCGCCACGTCGATTTGCCCTGCAGCCCCGAGCGGGTGTGGCAGGCCCTGCGGGCCGCCGCTGCCCGCGGATAGCCCAGCAGCTGGCGAGCGGCGATCACCCGCCGCCGTACGGGCGGGTGATGATCTCGAGGATGTGGCCGTTCGGATCGGGGAAGTACACGCCGCGGCCGCCGTCGTTGTGGTTGATCTCGCCGGGACGGCGGCCATGGGGGTCGGCCCAGTAGGGCAGCTCCCGGTCCCGGATCCGGCCAAAGATCTCGTCGAAGTCCGCCTCGCTGACCAGGAACGCGTAGTGCTGCGGGGTGATCTCGCCGTCAGCAGTGGCGAAGTCGAGGTTCACGCCGTTGGCGAGCTCGACGACCATGAACGGGCCGAACGGAGCAGGCGCCTCGAGCCCGAGCACGTCGGACAGGAACTCTGCGGAGACCCGCCGATCGCGGGCGGCCACGATCGTGTGGTTCAACTCGACGCTCATGACCGCTCCCGGGCTCAGCGCCTCGCGGTCAGCGTGCCACAGCCGGTGCCGGTCACGCGACCGGCGCGGCGGCGAGCGGCTGCGGCGCGGCCGTGCGGGCGCCCACGACGCCGATCCGCAGCGGTCGCCCGTCGCCGGGGGGCGACGGTCGTCACGCTTATTTTCAGTAACCGACTTGCGAACAGGTGAGTAACACTGCTACCTTCTAAGCTTACCAACAGGAAGTAACTTACTTCTATGGGGGAATCCACGCCCCGCCCCAGGCAACCCACACCCCCGCTCCAGGCAACCCACACCCCGCTCTCACCCAGGGA
>CAYQMQ010000058.1:0-10962 GCA_964418395.1 uncultured Actinomycetota bacterium | reverse complement strand
GCCCGGCGACCACCACGCCGATGGCCGACTGGGACCTGCCCGATCCGAAGGGACGACCGATTGACGAGGTGCGCGCCGTCCGCGACGACATCGCCGCCCGAGTGCGCGACCTCGTCGCCGAGCTCGACGCCGAGCGGGCCGAGGATGAACGGCCGCCCACGTCGGGATGAACGGTCGGTGAACATCGCCGCGAGCGGCCGGACCGAGCCCGACCGCCCGCTCACCGCTGCCTACACTGACCCTCCGAGATGGCAAAGCTCCTGGTCGTCGAGGACGAGCCCTCACTCGTCGACGCCCTGACCTACAGCCTGGCCGGCGAGGGCCACGAGGTCGAGTCGGTGACCGACGGCAGCGACGCTTTGGATGCCGTCCAGCGACTGCGCCCCGACCTCATCCTGCTCGACCTGATGCTGCCCGGCCTGTCGGGCACCGAGGTGTGCCGGCAGGTCCGCGCGACCAGCGCGGTGCCGATCATCATCCTCACCGCCAAGGACGACGAGGTCGACCGCGTGATCGGCCTCGAGCTCGGCGCCGACGACTACGTCACCAAGCCGTTCTCGATGCGAGAGCTGACCGCGCGGGTGCGCGCGGT
The DNA here is from genome assembly GCA_964418395.1 of uncultured Actinomycetota bacterium. Lineage (GTDB taxonomy): Bacteria > Actinomycetota > Nitriliruptoria > Euzebyales > Egibacteraceae > QS-5-72-10. The sequence goes on along the minus strand of CAYQMQ010000058.1, from coordinate 10,370 downwards.
GCTGCGCCGCGGTGGCGCCCTCGCTGAGGACTCGGAGGCGGTGCTGGAGAGCGGCCCGGTGCGCCTGGATCCGGAGCGCCACGAGGTGACCGTGAACGGGCGCCCCGTGGAGCTGCCGCCCAAGGAGTTCGCGGTGCTCGAGCTGTTGTTGCGCAACGCCGGGCGGGTGCTCACCCGCGAGGTGCTCATCGACCGCGTGTGGGGCGGCGACTACGTCGGCGACACCAAGACGCTGGATGTGCACATCAAGCGGCTGCGCCATCGCGTGGAGCGCGACCCTCACCACCCCGAGGTGATCACCACCGTGCGCGGGGTGGGCTACAAGCTCGTCGACCCCTGACCCCGGGCGGGCTCGCGGCGCCGTCGCGCGCGGGTGACACTGGGATCGTGACTGACGCGGGGACCCAACGGCTGGTGGCTCATCTGCCGCTGGCGGCGCTGGTGTTTGACCAGCGGGTGCTGGTCGACGCCAACCCGGCCGCCCGACAGCTGTTCTCGACCGCTCAGCAGGCGCCATCGCCGGCGGAGCTTCCACAGGTCGACGACGCGCTGGCCGCCGCGGCAGCCGACGCCGCTGACGCCGACGACGCCGTCGACGCAGAGATCGCTCACCACGACCGCCAACTGCTTGCCCGGGCGATTCCCACCGGCGACGGACGGGTCGTCGTGGTGGTCACCGACACCACCGCGGCCCAGCGGGTGCAGGACATGCGTCGCGACTTCGTCACCAACGCCTCCCACGAGCTGAAAACCCCCGCGGCCAGCATGCAAGCCCTGGCCGAGTCCATCGCGGTGGCCATCGACCGGGACCCCCCGCGTGCCCGCCAGATGATCGACCGCCTCTCCCACGAGGCCATGCGGCTGTCGACCCTGGTGCGCGACCTGTTGGATCTGGCCCGCCTCGAAGACCCCGCCGCCAGCCGCCCCCAGACCGTCGATCTGGCCGCCATGGTGGGCCAACAGCTCGACCGGTTCGCCGAGCTGGCCCGCCAACGCGACGTGACCGTCGACGACCATCAACTGGCCCCCGTCACCGTCGTGGCCCCGCCCGAGGACGTCCGGCTGGTGGTCGCCAACCTGATCGAAAACGCGCTGCGCTACAACCACCACGGCGGCCACGTGCGCCTCGCCGCCCACATCGACGGCGGCCGGGCAGTGCTCGAGGTCGCCGACACCGGCATCGGCATCGCCGAGGCCGACCAGCCGCGGATCTTCGAGCGGTTCTACCGCGTCGACAAGGCCCGCAGCCGCGCCGCCGGCGGCACCGGCCTGGGCCTGTCGCTGGTGCGCCACGCCCTACAGCGCAACGGCGGCGAGGTCACCGTCACCAGCACCCTCGGGGCTGGCTCGACGTTCCGGGTGACGCTGCCGGCCCACGAGTCTGCTCAGCCGTTGAGTCGCTCGCCAGTGACGACATAGGCGACCTGGCGGGCCAACTCCACCCCATGGTCGGCGATGCGCTCGTAATAGCGCGCCAACAACGCCAGGCTGACCGCCTCCTCCACCGACTGCTGACCCGTGTACAGCTCGGTCAACAGGTGCTTGTGCAACAGATCCACCTGATCGTCGCGCTCCTCCAACGCGTTGGCCGCCAACGCGTCATCGTCGCGCCACGCCTGCGCCCCGGCAGCGAAGACCTCCCCGGCGACCGCGCCGAGCTGCTCGACCAGCTGACGCACATCGTCGCTCAACGCCGGCGGGTGCAGCCACTGCAGCGAGCTGCCCACATGGCGCAACAGATTGCTGGACCGCCCCACCCACGTCACCGCCCGCACGATCCCCACCACCCGGCGCAGATCGCCGCCCACCGGCGACTGGCGTGCCAGCAGCACATAGCACGCCTCCTCCAAACGGCGGCAGCGACGCGCCACCTCCTCGTCAGCGTCGGCCCATCCGAGCGCCGCATGCGCATCAGCCTGCAAAAACGCGTCGGTGACCGGCCCCACAGCCTGACTGACACGCTCGGCCACCTGCACCAGCGCCTCGGTGCAATCCGCCAACTGCTGCCGAAACTCCACCCGCGCGCCGGTGGCCTCGCGCTGCTGGGCCTCCAACCGCACCAGAGGATCCGCCGTCGCATCCATGCACCCATTGTGCCCTCCCACCCCCAGAGGTGGGCTCGGCCCCGATGTGACGTGTGGCGGCGGTGTGGCGACAGTGAAGGCTCATCCCGACTCGACGAGGGAAGCAAAGCGCGATTAGGATCGAGCAGGTTCGGCCATGGCGCTTGGAACTGTGGAACCATCGGTCGCGCGGTGGATCCGCACGGAGGTGATGGTGGACGAGACAGAGCCGAATCCCGCTGCGGCGGCGCTGTTGACCATCGACGTGCAGCGAGACTTCTGTGTGCCGGGCGGCCCTGCTGAAGTGCCCGGCACCGTTGAGGCGATCCCCGCGATGCGCCAGGTGGTAGACCGCTTCCGGTGTCACCGCCGGCCGATCATCCACGTCGTGCGCCTGTACCGGCCGGACGGCTCCAATGTCGATCTGTCTCGCCGGGCCCTGGTCACCGAAGGGCAGCAACTGGTCGCGCCGGGAACTGAGGGCGCCGAGTTGGTCGAGGGGCTCAAGCCCGACCCCACCGTGGCCCTGGATACCGAGTGGCTGCTCAGCGGGCGCCTGCAGCAGGTCGGCGACAGCGAATGGATCATGTACAAGCCCCGCTGGGGAGCGTTCTTTCAGACCCCGCTTGCCGAGCATCTTCACCGGCTCGGCGTGGACTCCGTGGTGGTGTGTGGGTGCAACTTCCCGAACTGCCCGCGCACCACCGTCTATGAAGCCAGCGAGCGCGACTTTCGCCTCGTTCTTGTTAGGGATGCCACCTCGGGCTTGTACGAACGCGGAGAGGACGAACTGGCCAGCATCGGGGTTCGGCTCTTCACCGCTCAAGACTGCGAAGCGTGGGTCGCCGATCGACGGGCCCACAGCCCGCAGTGAAGCCTCCCCCCTCCCCCGTGTGGTCAGGTGCCGCCGGTGACCAACCGGCCGCGGCGCCGCAGCCGCGGGTCGGTGAGCTCCTCGATGCCGGTGCCGACCAGCGCGAAGCCCACGATCAACAGCGCCACGCACAGCCCCGGCGGCACGATCCACCACTGCCACGCGCCGGTGAGGAACGCGCCGCGGGCGTTGGCGTGGAAGATGATCGTCGCCCAGCTGCGCTGGGTGGGGTCGCCGAGGCCGAGGAAGCTCAGCGACGCCTCCAACAGCACCGCGATCTTGATCAGGTGGATGAACTGCAGCACGACCAGCGGGGCGACCTCGGGCAGGACGTGGCGGCGCACGAGCCAGCCGCGACGCGCGCCGAAGGTGCGGGCCGCCTCCAGGTGCAGCCCCTCGCGCACCGACAGGACCTGCGCGCGGAGAACGCGGGCGCCCTCGGCCCACAGCAACACCCCCAGGAGGCCGATCATGAGCCACAGGCCGCGGTCGGCGTAGGCGGCCACGACGATCAGCACCGGGATCAGCGGCAGGATCAACACCACGTCGGCGGTGCGCATCACCGCGGTGTCGCCCGCCCGACCGGCCAGCCCGGCACCGATGCCGGCGGCGGTGGCCAGCAGGGTGGCGAGCGCGCCGGCGCCGACGCCGACCAGCAGCGACACGCGGGTGCCGACGATGAGCTCGCTGAAGATGTCCTGGCCGATGTCGTTGGTGCCCAGCCAGTGATCGGCGCTGGGCGCTTGCAGCGGGGTGGCGACCCGCTCGGTGGGGTCGTAGGGCGTCAGCAGCGGCGCGACGACGGCCACGATCACGAACGCCGCCACGATGACCGCCCCCACCAGGCTGAGGCGGTGGCCGCCGAGCGCGGACAGCAGCCGTCGCGGCCCACCGGCGCCGGGCACCGTCACCGCCCCGCCTTCTCGCGGGCGCCCACGCGCGGGTCGCACAGCGGATACAGCAGATCGGCGACGGCGTTGGCGGCGATCACCGCCACGGCCAGCACGAAGAACGCGCCCTGCATGACGGGGTAGTCGCGGCCCAGCGCCGCCTCGAGGATCAGCCGACCCACGCCGGGATAGGTGAACAGCTGCTCGACGACGACCGCGCCGCTGACCAGAAAGCCCAGCCGCAACAGCATCACCGTGACGATCGGCAGCGACGCGGCCGGCAGCGCATGGCGCAGCGCGATCGTGGGCTCGGACACGCCGGTGGCGCGGGCGACCAGCACGTGGTCGGCGCGCACCACGCCCAGCAGCGAGTACCGCGAGATCAGGAACATGGCGCCCAGCGACGCCAGCGTCAGCGTCGCCAGCGGCAACGCGAGGTGGGCGGCAACGTCGCCGAGCCACGCCGTGCCCGACAGGCCGGCGCCGGGGGTGGTCGCCCCGAAGCTCGGCGCGACCCCGAGCGTGACGGCGAACACGATCAGCAACAGCAGCCCCACCCAGAACGCCGGCAGCGCGTCGAGGACCAAAAAGCCGGTCAGCGCCGCGGTGTCGGTCCGGCGTCCCCGGCGCCAGGCCGCCAGCGTGCCGGCGGCCACCCCCACCACGGCGCTGAGCACCACCGACAGCCCGACCAGCAACAGCGTCCACGGGAGCCGCTCGCCGAGCAGTTCGGTGACGGGACGGTTGCGCCGAAACGAGTAGCCGAGATCGCCGCGGATGAGGTCGCCGAGATAGGTGACGTACTGCACGCCGACGGGCTGATCGAGGCCGAGACGCTCACGGGCCTGGGCGAGCTCGGCGTCGCTGAGCAGCCCGGCGTCGTCGCCGAGGACCAGCAGGGTGGGGTCGCCGGGCATCAGCCGGGGCAGGGCGAAGTTGAGCGTGACGACGACCAGCAGCACCAGCAGATACACCGGCAGACGGCGGGCGGCGTGGCCGGCCAGCCGCGCCGCCCGCCCCGGTGTGGCGTCCTCTGCGGTCACTGGTCGAGGAACGAGCCCTTGTTGAGGATGCCCTCGGCGTAGTTGACCCAGCCGTCGTAGGCCTCGGGACGGTAGGGCACGATCTCGGCGGGATACCACAGCGGAATCGCCGGTGGTCCGTCGGCGAGGATCTGCTGCATCTCGTGGAGGATCTCGTAGCGCTCGTCGGTGTCGACGGTGCGCTCCTGCTCCAGGGTGAGCTCGTCGAACTCGGGGTTGGCGTAGCCGGTGCGGGACAGCCCGCCGAGCTCGGGGTCGGAGTGGAACAACCCGGTCAGGAAGTCGGGGTCGAAGTGGATGACGCCGGCCCACGAATGCACGCCGATGTGGTAGTCGCCCTCGAACTCGCCACGTGGCTGGTCGGGCCACATGCGGTCGCTGGCGGCTTCGGCATCGAGGGCGTCGACGTTCAACGTGATGCCGACCTCTGCGACCGATTCGCTGATCAGCTCGGCGGCGCGCACCCGCTCGGAATCGTCGGCCGGCACGAGCAGGTCGAACTCGAGCGGCCCGTCCGGACCCTGGCGGATGCCGTCGTCACCGGCCTCGTAGCCGAGCTCGTCGAGCAGCTCCCCGGCGGCGTCGACGTCGCGTTCCTGGTCCTCGGTGTCGGGGTTGGACCACGGGGCTTCGCGGTGCACGAAGCCGGGGCTGCCGGCGGTGCCGCTGCCGAGCGCGATCGTGTCGAGCAGGTCACCCACGTCGATCGCGTGCAGAATCGCACGGCGGAACTCCGGCTGGTCGAAGGGCTCGCGCTCGTTGTTCATGATCAGGTAGAACCCTCGGAAGCCCTCGCCCTCGACGAGCTCGACTCCCTCTTCGTTCTCGAACTCCTCGACGAGCTCCGGGGACAGCGGCGCGGTGACCGCGTCGGCCTCGCCGGTGCGCACCTCGAGGAAGGCGGTGGTGTCCTCGGCGATGTAGGGCATGAGGATCTCTTGGACGGTGGGCTCGCCCATGAAGTAGTCGGCGTTGGCTTCGAACCGCCAGTGGCCGTCGGGCTCGAACTCCGTCATCTCGTAGGGTCCCGAACCGATCGGCAGCTCTTCGGTGACGGCGGTGGGATCGTCGACGTCGGCCCACTCGTGCTCGGGCAGAATCGGCAGGTCGGACAGCGGTCGCAGGATGAACGATGCCTGAGGCTCGGACAACGTGAAGACCACGGTCTGGTCGTCGGGGGTCTCGACCGACTCGATCGCCTCGAACGTGGGGGTGAACCGGGGCCGGGGGTGCTCGCCGAGATAGTCGATCGTGAAGGCCACGTCCTCGGAGGTCAGCGGCTCGCCGTCGTGGAAGGTGACGTCGTCGCGCAGGGTCAGCTCCCACGTCAGCCCGTCGTCGGAGATCTCGTAGTCGTCGACCAGCCACGGCTGGGGCTCGAGGTCCTCGTCGAGCCAGAACAGCGTGTCGTAGACGAGCGTCATCATGTAGTAGCCGGGGTAGCCGGTGTCCTGGTTCCACGGCGTGAGGTTGCCCTCGTTGGCGGTCGAGACCACGGTGATCTGCTCGGCCGGCCCGGTGTCGGTGTCGGTGGGCTCGGCCTCGGCCTCGGCGGTGGCTTCCTGATCGTCCTCGGCGGTCTCCTCGGGCTCGTCGTCGGCCTGGCACGCCGAGGCGAGCAGGGCCACAGCGGCCAGCAGCGCCATGGCCGCCAGCGTCATCGGGCGGCGCCGGCGGCGGGATCGGGCGGAGGCGGTGGGCACGGGCATCGGCTGTCCTTTCGGGTCGTGGTCACGGACGGGTGGGCACGGGGGCGAGATCGCCGTCGGCGGGGTGGGACAGGGCCCGCTCGAGGGTCGGAGCCGCCTCGATCAGCGCGGCCGCCTCGGGGCTGTGCGGGGCGGCCACCACCCGGTGGGCGGGGCCGGCCTCGACCACGCGGCCGCGGTGCAACACGACGAGGCGGTCGGCGACCTTGCGGGCCAGCGCGAGGTCGTGGGAGATGAACACCATGGCCATGCCGGCGGCGACCTGGAGGTCCTTGAGCAGCGCCAGGACCTTGGCCTGCTCGGAGGCGTCCAGCATCGAGGTGGGCTCGTCGGCCACCAGCAGCCGCGGGTCGAGCGCCAGCGCGCGGGCGATCGCCACGCGCTGCAGCTGCCCCCCGGACAGGTCGTGGGCGCGGCGCGCCAACAACTCATCGGTCACGGGCAGGCCGACCCGCGCCAGCAGCGCGCGCAGGTGGGCGTCACGCTCGGCGGGCGAGCCGAGCCGCTGGACGTCCAGCGGCTCGCGGACGGCCGCGTCGACGCGCAGGCGCGGGCTGACGGCGGCGTAGGGGTCCTGGTAAACGATGGCGGCGGCCCGGCGAAACGCCTGCCAGCCGGCCTCGTCGAAGGTCGCGGTGTCGCGGCTCTCCCACGTGATCGTGCCGGCGTCGGGCGGGGTCAGACCGAGCAGCACCCGCGCCAGCGTCGTCTTGCCGCTGCCGGACTCGCCGACCACGGCCACGACCTCGCCTTCGCGCACGGTCACGTCGACGTCGGCCAGCGCGGTGACGCGCCCGCGCCGGCCCACCCGAAAGGTCTTGTCGATGCCGCGGGCGGCCAGGCGGGTGACGATGCCCTCGCGCAGACAGGTCACCTCCCGGCCGGCCACGGCCAGGCGCTCGGGCGGCCAGGTGGCGCAATCGTCGATCGCCTGGGTGCAGCGCGGGTGGTAGGGACAGCCCGACGGCGGGTCGGTCGGGTCGGGGGCCATCCCGCGGATGCCGCGCAGGTCCTTCTGGGTGGTCATGGTGGGAAAGCACGCCAGCAGGTCGCGGGTGTAGGGGTGGCGCGGGTCGGCGAGCACGGCGTCGGCCGGGCCGTGCTCCATGACCATGCCGGCATACAGCACGGCGAGCTCGTCGCTGACGCGGGCGACGGCGGGGATGTCGTGGGAGGCGACCACCAGGGCGACGCCGAGCTCGGCGCGCAGCCGCGCCAGCAGCCCCAGCAGCCCGTCCTTGCTGGCGGCGTCCAGCCCCGAGGTGGGCTCGTCCAGCACCAGCACCTGCGGCTCGCCGGCCAGCGCCAGCGCCAGCATCGCGCGCTGCAGCTGCCCGCCTGACAGCTGGTGGGGGTAGCGTTCGAGCAGGTCGGCGTCGAGGCCGACCATCTCGGCGAGCGCGTCAACGCGGCGCCGAGCGCCTTTCCGAGTGTGATCCAGCCGCAGCCGCAGCGGCTCGGCGATCTGGCGGCCCACGCGGCGCACGGGGTTGAGCCCCTGACCCGGCGACTGGACCACGCACGCCACCTGCCGCCAGCGGATCTGGCGCAGCGTGCGCGCCGACGCGCCGACCAGCTCGCGCCCGCCCACGGTGACGCTGCCGCCGACCCGCGCATCGTCGGGCAACAGCATGAGGCTGGCCAGCGCCAGCGACGTCTTGCCGCTGCCGGACTCGCCGATGATCCCCACCGCTTCGCCCGCGCCCACGCGCAGGTCCACCCCGCGCACCGCCCGGACCGGGAGGCCCTCCCCCGGATAGGTCACCGTCAGCGCATGCAGCTCCAGCGCCGCCTCGCCCATTCACCCCTCTCCCCGGGCGGCCTCCCCAGCCGACCCGGGCCCGCCGTGTGCCGTGTTCTCGGCCCGGTGCTCGTGGTCACGAAACCGGGCGCTAACGATGTAGTAGACACCCCGCTACAGGCCCCGTCACTAGATGGATTTAACATCTAATGACGGGCGCTAGAAAGCACACCGCCCTCCCACCTCGAATGGTCGTGACCCTACAGTCCGACCGGAGGTCCGACGACCGGCGCGGACAAGCGACGCCGGTGACGGAAGCCACCGAACGACGGTGACGGGGAGCGCACCAGACCGTGCAACGGATCGCATCGACCGCTCAGGCAATACTGCCCTGGCTGGTGGCAGCCGCGGCCGTCACGGGGTTGGCGCTGCCCGAGCCTGGCCGCGTGGTGGCCGAGCACGGTGGGGTGCAGGGCGTCCTCGTGCTGCTGGTGTTCGCCAGCGGCCTGAGCATCACCCCCGGCGCGGTCGCCGCCTCTCGAAGCGCAGCACCTCGCGTGGCGCTCACGGTTGGAGTGGGGCTGATCGCTCTGCCAGCCCTGGCATGGACAGCCAGCCGCGGCGTCGCTCCCGGCCCGCTACGTCAAGGCGTGCTCGCGTTGGGGATCGCGCCCACCGAGATCGCCGCCGTGGCCATCACGGGCATGGCCGCCGGCAACCCGGCGGTGGCCGCCGCCGTCCTGGTGATCACCGCGCTGGCGACGGTCGTCCTCGCCGGCCCCGTGCTGTCGCTGCTGTCCGCGGCGACCATCGCCCCGCCCGTCACGGTGCTGGTGACCCTGGCAGGCGTCGTGGCCCTGCCGTTGGCAGTCGGCGCCGGGCTGCGCCGCTCCGCCCCCGGGCGCTTCCTCAGCCCGCTTGCCGACCCGCTCGCCGTGGCGACGGTGACCGTTCTCGTGTGGCTGGTGGCTTCCCAGGCCGAGCTCGAGGCCGCGCTCATCCCCGTCGCCGGCGCGGTGCTGGCCTTCCTCATCGCTTCCGTCGCACTCGGAGAAGCCGTGGCCTACCGTGCGCCCGCTGACACCGCCCACGCCCTGCGGCTCAGCCTGGGCATGCGCGACTTCGCCGTCGCCGCCGGTGCCGCCACCACCGCCTTCGGTCCGGCAGCGGCCGCGCCCGCCGGGCTGTACGGCATCGCCGTGCTCGCCTACGGCGCTTTGTACGTGAGGATCCGCACGGCCACACCCGCCAACCAGCCACCCGAGCCGTGACATCGATGCGGGGCTGGAACGCCAGCCGTTCGTGCCGGGGGCTGCTGCTGCGCCAGTGAGCCGTGTCGCGGTGTACGTTCCGGGAGAGCACATCCACACGGAGGCGGTCATGCGCACGTTGGCACATCTTGTGGGCAGCCTGCCCGGCGACACCGCCGAAACCGCCATGCGAACGGCGCTCGAGCGACTCGGTCCCCACCTGCGGTGGCTGCCCGACGGTGAAACGGGGCCCCGCCGCGACTGGATCGTCCACGCCATCGACTCGTTCCGCACCCACCCGGATCTCGAGCTGCGACGGGACGGGCAGTGGACCGACTACGACGACCTCCCGGTCTTTCGCCTCCGCGACGGCCACAGCCTGTCGGGGGCGTCGCTGGATCTCGGCTACGCGAACTCGTTCGAGGACAGCTTCCCCGTCTTTCAACGCCTGCGCACCGAGTACGACCGCCCCGACCTGGCCTTCCAGGTGGGCATTCCCAGCGATTTCGACATGGCGCTGTTCACGTTCGGCCCCTCCGGCCCGTTCCGTCATCGCGCGCCGTTTCGAGAGGCGACCCTGGCCGAGATCGCCGCGATCCACCGTCAGGCGGGCGATGAGGTGGTGTTCCAGATCGAGATGCCCGCCGAGCTCGTTTTCGTGACCCGCATGCCACCGCCGGCACAGCCGGCCATGGCCGCCTATCTGGCGCGGGGCATCACGGATCTCGTGGCCGCGGCGCCCGAGGGGGCGCGCTTCGGGGTGCATCTGTGCCTGGGGGACATGCGCCACCGCGCGTTGG
>CAYQMQ010000057.1:0-11218 GCA_964418395.1 uncultured Actinomycetota bacterium | reverse complement strand
GCTGTCGTACCTCCTGCGCCGCCGGCACGACATGACCATGGCGCTGCTGACCGGCCTGCTGCTGGGGGCGCTGCGCACGCTGTGGCCGTGGCAGGCCGACGACGGCGGGCTGTTGTCCCCGGACGTGGCCACGCTGCCGGTGCTGCTGCCGCTGTTCGTCGCCGGTGTCGCCGTGGTCGTCGGTCTCACGCTCGTCGGCGACCGGGCCGCCCGACGGCGCGCGGTCCACGCCTGAGCGGGAGCGGGAGGCGGCGCCGTCAGCGCTGCGCCGGCGGTGTGCCGAGGTGCTCGGCGGCGAAGTCGAGCGCCAACCCCACGTGGTGGAGCGTCACCTCGATGACCAGCGAGCCGTGGCCGGCGTCGAACACCTCGTAGTCATACGGGATGTCCCGGGCTTCGAGGGCGGCAACGTAGTTGTCCACTTGCTGTTTGGGACAGCGCGTGTCGTTGGCGCCGGTGATGATCAGCACCGGCGCGCGCACGTTGTCGACGTGGGTCAGCGGGCTGCGCTCGGTGTACAGCTCGGGCAGCTCGTCGGGCGAACCGCCGAACAGCGAGCGGTCGAACTCGCGCAGCACCGGCGATTCGTCGGCGTAGGCGGAGGCGTAGTCGGCCACCGGCACGATGGCCACCCCCAACGACCACGCGTCCGGCATCGTGCCGAGCCCCTGCAGCGTCAGGTAGCCGCCCCATGACGCGCCCTGCAGCACCACCCGGTCGGGGTCGGCGACCCCGTCGGCGACCAGCCGGTCGCGGGCCGCGCGGCAGTCCACCAGCTCGGGGTGGCCCGGGTTGCCCTGCAGGGCGTCCTCCCAGGCCTTGCCGTAGCCGGTCGAACCGCGGTAGTTCGGCATCACCACCACGAAGCCGTGGTCGACCCATGCCTGCACTTCGGGATCGAAGCTGTCGGTCGTCTGGGCGTGCGGGCCGCCGTGCACGTCCACGACCAGCGGCGCCGGCCGGCTCGCCCCCGAGGGTTCGGCCACGAAGCAGTGGACGGTGCCGCCCTCGCCGTTGTCGACGTGCAGCGACCGGTACGCCACGCCCTCCGGGGCGGGCTCGCCGGGCGGGGTCAGCAGCACCGCATCATCGCCGACCGGGGGCCGGCGGCGAATCTGCGAGGGGGTGGCCGAGGAGTTGAACGCGTACCAGATCTCGCCGTCGGAGCGCACGCCCGCGCCGCGGATCGTGCCCTCGGTCAGCTCGAGGACGGCGGCCCGGTCGGCCATCAGGTCGTAGCGCACCAGCTCGGTGCGGCCCAGATGGTCGTGGCCGAGCAGCAGCGCGTCGCCGTGCGGCCACCAGTCAGCCACCCACACCTCGCCGGGCAGGTGGCCCACGGCGAGCTCACGGCGGTTGCCGCTGGCGACATCGAGCACCTCCGGGCGGGTGCGCCCGGACCGGTCGCACACCAGCGCGATCCGGTTGTCGCCCACCACCGGTGACCACCCGGACGGCGCGACGGAGTTGCCGTCCCCGTCGTGGATCTCGATCGCCACCTCGCCGTCGACGGCGTCCACGACCTTCAGCGACGGGTGCAGCACGTCGCCGTGCTCGGTGTGGCTGATCGCCAACAGCCCGCCGTCGCGGCTCAGCCCGCCGATCCCGGCGGGGTGGGCGTGCTGATAGCACGCCGCAAACGACCCGTTCGGCTCGGCCGTGCCCAGCACGAAGCCCGCCTCGGTGGACACGCCCAGCGCCCAGCGGGTGGACACCATCGACAGCCCGACGCTCCAGCCCTCGGGCACATCGGCCACCAGGGGGCCGGCCGGCCCGCCGAAGAACGGCTGGGCCACATACCGCCCAACCTCGTCGCCGGCGTGATCGTCGAACCACACCACGCGCTGCCCGTCAGGGGTCGGGTGGCCACCAGCCACCCCGGTGGGCTTGTCGGTCAGCTGCACGGCCCGCCCGGTGTCCAGATCCCACGACACCACCTGGAACACCCCGGAGGCGTTGGTGATGTAACAGGTGCGCGACGGCGCCTCCAACGCCCACGCGGGCAGGGACACCCGTGCCGCGCGGAAACGGCGGACCCACGCCGGTTCCTCGGCCACGGTTGGTTCGGCGGCGCTCACTGGACGATCCCCACGAGCTCGACGCTGTCGATGACGTGGCCCTTCGCCGCCTCGCGCAGCTCTTCGCGGGTGGCGCCGGGCGCGAGCTCGACCAGCTCGGTGTCGAGGGCGAACAGGCGAAAGAACATCCGGAACACGCGACCTTCCTCGGAGGGCCCGGTCCAGCCCGGGGAATCGAAGTCGTTCAAGCCCTGATACATCTCCTCGGGAGCGTGGACGATCGTGTCCATTCCCAACCCCTCGGGGAGCTCGTTCACCGTCGGGGGGACGCCGAACACGAGCCAGTGGGTGAACACCCCCTGCTCGCTGTCAGGGTCCTCGCTGATGATCACCAGCTCAGCCGTCCCGGCGGGCACGCCCGCCCACTTGAGCGGGGGGGAGAGGTTGTCCATGTCGGCGTAGAAGCGTTTGGGCAGCGTTGCGTCGTGGTCGAAGGCCGGACTGGTCAGGCGCAGCTCCGCCATCGCTGCTCGTTCCTCCCTGCGTCATGGACCGAGTCGACACCCGGCCCTCCCTGTCCCGACGGGCAAACCTGCACGTGGGGTGAGCGTGGGCGCGAAGAGCCGGCCACCTGCCCGCGGGCCGCTGCCCACCGGTGGACCCGTGTCGCGTCGCGCGCCGTTCGATGTCGTGGCTCCTCTTGTTCGCCGACGGCGGTGCCACCCGCACGGGCGCAGCCTAGAAGGTGTGGCGCCGGTCGTGGACCCTGGATCAGCCCACGGCCTTGGCGAGTCGGTCCAGCCCCTCGACGAGCTCCTCCTGTGACAGGGCGTAGCTCACCCGCACGTGGCCGGGAGCGCCGAACGCCTCACCGGGTACGAGCGCAACCTTGGCGACATCCAGCAAGGCGTCGCACAGCTCCGCCGACGAGCGCACCCGCCGGCCGCCGATGTCGCGATCGAGCACCCCCTCGACGGAAGGAAACGCGTAGAACGCTCCCTGGGGGCGGGGGCAGACGACGCCGTCGATGGCCGACAGACGCTCGTGGGCGATGGCGCAGCGGCGCTCGTAGGACTCGCGCATGACGGCGACCTCGTGCTGCGGGCCGGTCAGCGCGGCGAGGGCCGCCGACTGGGCGACGTTGGCCACGTTGCTGGTCGCGTGCGACTGCAGGGTGGTCATGGCGGCGCTCAGCTCCGCCGGGGCGATCGTCCAGCCGACCCGCCAGCCGGTCATCGCATAGGTCTTGGCCACGCCGTTGACGACCACGCACCGGTCGGCGACCTCGGGGACCTCCACCGGCAGCGAGGCGAAGCGCGCCCCGTTGTAGACCAGGTGCTCGTAGATCTCGTCGGTGATCACCCACAACCCGGCGTCGGCCGCCCAGCGGCCGATCGCGGCCACGTCCGCGGGGGGATGCACCGCGCCGGTGGGGTTGCTCGGGGACGTGAACACCACCGCTTTGGTGCGGGAGCTGCGGGCCGCGTCCAGCTGCTCCACGGTCACCCGATAGGCGTCCTCGAGCCGGGTGCCCACCGCCACCGGCGTGGCGCCGGCCAGCGCCACCTGCTCGGGGTAGCTGGTCCAGTACGGCGCGGGGATGAGCACCTCGTCGCCGGGGTCGAGCAGCGCCTGGAAGACGTTGTACAGGGCGTGCTTGCCGCCGTTGGTGATCACCACGTGCTCGGGGTCGGCGGACAGCCCGGTGTCCCGAGCGGTCTTGTCGACGACCGCCTGCTTGAGGGCGGGCATGCCGCCGGCGGGGGAGTAGCGGTGCAGCTCCGGATCCGCGCACGCCCGCTGGGCGGCGTCGACGATGTGGGCGGGGGTGGCGAAGTCGGGCTCGCCGGCGCCGAAGCCGATGACGTCCTCGCCGGCGGCGCGCAGGGACTTGGCCTTGGCGCTGATCGCCAACGTCGCCGACTCCGACAGGTGCTGCACCCGACTCGACAACGCGCTGGTGGCAGGCATCCGGTGGCTCCTCGTCACAGTCGGCGGCCCGGGATGGCTCGTGTCGACGCCGAGCATAAGGCTTCGACGATCGGGGAACGCTCGCGTGGGAGCCACGACGCCGACAAGCGCCGACACCGGCCCCTCATGCGGCCGCCCGTCGTCTCCCGACACATTCCAGACCCCAGGCTCACAGCCACAGGAGGGATGACCATGGATCGCGCCTACACCGTGCCCGGGTTGAGCGAGGATGCCGCTCGCCAGGTGTGCGACATCCTGCAGGACCGGCTCAACTCGCTCACCGACCTGAGCCTCACGCTCAAGCACGTCCACTGGAACGTGGTCGGCCCCCAGTTCGTCGCCGTCCACGAGATGCTCGACGATCACGTCGCCACCACCCGCGGCTACGTCGACGAGCTCGCCGAGCGCATCGCCACGCTCGGTGGCGAGCCGCAGGGGACGCCGGGCGCCCTGGTCGAACAGCGTGACTGGGATGACTACAGCCTCGGCCGCGCCGACACCCAGGAGCACTTGGCGGCGCTCGATCGGGTCTATCAGGGCATCGTCGCCGACCATCGCCAGGCGATCGAGAAGCTGGAGCACCTCGACATCGCCACCCAGGACCTGCTCATCGAGCAGATCAAGACCCTCGAGATGCACCAGTGGTTCGTCCGAGCCCATCTGGGCGGCTCTGCCAGCTGACACCTGAAGCGGCTCCGCCCGCTGAGGCCCGGGCTCACCACAGCCCGAGCTGGGCGGCGTACTCCTCGAAGCGCTTGACGGGCTGGCGCGACAGGGCCAGCCCGTCGCGGCTGTGCTCCCACAGGCGCAGCAGCCGCTGCCATGGCATCTCGCGCAGCTCCACCGCCGGGGGCGTGGGGTGCCACGGCATCGCCTCGGCGCGGCGCTCCTCGGAGCGCAGGTCGTTGAGCCGAGCCGACAGCTGCCTGGCCGCCCCCGACCGCGACTGGTAGACGCACGCCACCACGAGATGCTTGCCGACCGCCCGCGCGTGCTCGGCCCCGGCGTCGATCAGCTCAACGAGCCGATCCCGGCCGCGCGTGCCGAGCAACGGGGCGTCGAGCGTCGCGTCGATCAGGGCGAGCACCTCGGTCGCCTCGAGGCGCACCGCCACTTCGAGCGGCCTGGTGAAGGGGGTGGGGTCGTCGATGTCGGGGTGGTGCTCGAGCCAGCGCCGATAAGCCGCGCTCGGCCGCAGCGTCGGCTCCCGATGAGCCCCCGTCCACAGCGACAGGCTCAGCGGGGGGCGGAGCCGGCTTCCCGCCAGCGCCTGCAGCTGCCCGGCGAGGAACTCGCGGTCGTCGTCGCTGTCAAGCGACGCGAACACATTCCACACCAGCAGGTCGACGTTGCGCTGCTCGGTGCGCATGCGTTCGAGCCGCGCCGGGTCGTGCGCCAGCCGGTACTCGAGGCGCTCCGGGTAGAACACCGGGTTGGTGCGGGTCTTGGCGCGTGCGAACAGCATGGCCGCAGGATCCTACCAGCGAGGGTGATGCTGCTTCGCCCGCCGACCCCGGCGTCAGCGTTCGACGACCGAGGCGTCCAGCCCCCCGGCGGTGTCGGCGTCCTCGATCGGGGCGAGCGGCTCAGCGGCGTCGGCGGCTTCGATCTCCTCGCGGGTGAGGCCGAGCAGGAACAGGATCGCATCGAGGTAGGGCACGTTCAGCGAGGTGTCGGCGGCCTCGCGGGCCAGTGGCTTGGCGTTGAACGCGATCCCCAGCCCCGCCGACTGCAGCATGTCGACGTCGTTGGCGCCGTCGCCGATCGCCACCGTCTGCGACAGCGGCACCCCGGCCTGCTCGGCGAACCGCTCCAGCCAACGGGCCTTTGCGGCGCGGTCGACCACCGGGCCCACAACCCGACCGGTCAACCGTCCGTCGGCCACTTCGAGGGTGTTGGCGGCGGCGTAGTCGATGCCCAGCCGCTCGGTGAGCCAGTCGGTGACCTGGGTGAAGCCGCCGCTGACCACCGCCACCTGGAAGCCGAGCCGCTTGAGGGTGCGCACCAGCGTCTTGGCGCCGGGCGTCAGCCGCAGCTGCTGGACGCAGCTCTGCAGCTGCTCGACGCCCACGCCCTCCAGCAGCGCCACCCGCGCGCGCAGGCTGTCGGCGAACTCCAGCTCGCCGTGCATCGCCTCGCTGGTGACGGCCCGAACCTGCTCGCCGCAGCCGGCCAGGTCGGCGACCTCCTCGATCGCCTCGCCCTGCAGCAGGGTCGAGTCGACGTCGAGGCACACCAGGCGCTTCGCCCGCCGGTACAGCGTGGCGGGCTGCACGGCCACGTCGACGTGCTGGCGAGCGGCCTCATTGCCGAGGGCGGCCCGCAACGCCTCGCCGTCGGCCCCGGAGAGCAGAAACTCGAACGACTGCACCGGGTACCGCGACAGGCGGGTGATCCGCTCGATGTTGCCCCCCACTCGCGCCATCTCCCCGGTCAGCGCGGCGATGGCGCCCGCGGGCAGTGGCTGGCCGACCATCGTCACGAAGTGGCGCGGCCGGGTGTCGGCCGGTCCCCACGCGGTGGTGGTCTCGCAAGCGACCTCCACCCCGAGCTCATCCCCGGCCGCGCGCAACGCCACCGCCAACGCCTCGGGCTCGTCGGGCGAGATGAGCATCCCGAGCACGAGCCGGTCGCGCAGCACCACCTGCTCCAAGTCGATCATCCGGCCGCCGGAGGCGGCGATGACCTCGCACAGCCGGGAGGTGATCCCTGGGTGGTCCACTCCCGTGACGGTGATCAGCAGTCCACTGGTGTCGTCCATCGACAACGGCCTCGCATCGGTCCGGCGGGCGGGCGCCCGGCGCCCCGGCGGGTGTGGAGCCCCGCGAGAGCGGGGCCCGATCGGCCAGCGTACTGCCGCAGCCGGCCCGGAACCGCCGGATGACGCCTCCGGTCGGGGTCAGCCGGTAACCTGACACACCGTGACGCCCTTCCGGCAAACTGCGATCGGTAGCGGCCAGGTGAGCGACGCCGGGGACGACGACGAGCTTCCCAAACCGCGGGAGCTTCTCGCTGCGCACGACGCGTGCGCGGAGTTGTTCGGGTTGTTGCAGCAGTGGTTCGCGGTGCCCGAGCGGGTCACCATCGACTTGGCGCGGGTCGACTCGGCGGTGGCCGAGCTCGCCGACCCGCAACTGGTCATGGCCATGGCGATGCGCAAGCTGCAGGCCCTGCACCTGTTGACCACCCCCGGCGTGGCGACCACCAGCGACGTGGTGCTCACCGTCATCCAGGACCTCGAGCGCGCGCTGTTGCAGGCTCCCACCATGCACCTCAAGCAGATCGCCGCCGAGGTGGACTGGGACGCGGAGCTGGCCACGCTCGGCCTCGACGCGCCCCGCGAAGGCGACGACGTCGACGCTCCGGCTGATATCGACGCCCTGGCCGAGGGGGGCAACCGGCGCGTGCACGACGAGGTGGCCCGCTTCCGCGCCCATCACGCCACCCTGCACGAAGCCGCGAAGGCCGTGCTGCACGTTTCCGACGGCCGGATCCGACGGCTACGCTGAGGCGACGTGCCGACCGCCCCCAGCTCGTAGATCGATGGACGTGGTGGCTGACTTCAACATCGTCGACATCGTCATCGCAGGCCTGCTGCTGTACGCCCTCATCCGCGGCTACATGCAGGGTGCGCTGAGCCAGGTCACCGCGTTCGGCGGCGTGGTGGCCGGACTGGTGCTGGGGGGCATGGCCGGGCCGGCCCTGGCTCGCCGGCTGGTCGAGGGCCCCGGCCCGCTGCTGGTCCTGCTGGTGCTGGTGCTGGTGCTGCTCAGCGTGCTGGTGGGTCAGGCGATCGGCGTGGCCGTCGGCCTGCGGCTGCGCGTCGCGGCCCACCGGGCCGGCGCGGGCTGGGCCGACCGCATCGGAGGCGTCGTGGTGGGGTTCGCCGGCTTGGTCTTGATGGTCTGGCTGGTTGCCGGCGCCCTCAGCAACGGCCCGTTGCCGAGCGTGAGCAGCGAGGTGCGCGAGTCCGCCGCCGTCGGCGTGCTCGCCGACACGATGCCGCCCCCGCCGAACGTGGTGGGGCGCATCGCCAACTATCTCGACGACCAGGGCTTTCCCCAGGTCTCGTCCGGTCTGCGGGGCGGCATCACGGCCGCGCCGGTGGATCCCACCTCGCCGGCGGCCGCCCAGGCGGCCGCCCAGGCCGGACGGCCGTCCACGGTCCAGGTGCAAGCCCGGGGCTGTGGGGGCACCTCCTCGGGCAGCGGCTTCGTGACCCAACCGGGCTTCGTGGTCACCAACGCCCACGTCATCGCCGGCAACGACAGCGTCACCGTGCGCGACACCGGCGGCGACCGGGAGGCCACCGTCGTGTGGTTCGACCCCAACCTGGACCTGGCGGTGCTGCGCGCCCCGAACACGACCGCTCAGCCGATCGGCTGGACGTCGCAGCCGGCCCAGCGCGGCGTGGAGGGCGCCACCCTCGGCTTCCCCGGCGGACAGCGCGAGATGGTGACCCGCCCGGCCACGGTCACCGGCCGCGGGACCCCGATCGGGCGCGACATCTACGGCGGCGGTCAGGTGAGCCGCGAGGTGCTGACGCTGTCGGCCGACGTGCAGCGCGGCGACTCCGGCGGCCCGTTCGTCACCGCCGACGGACAGGTGGCGGGCGTGGTGTTCGCCGCCAACGCCGCCCAGCCGGGCACGGGCTATGCGCTGACCGCCGAGCAGGTCCGCGGCGACGTGCAGCAGGCCATCAACGAGAACGCCCCGCGTGACACCGGCCGGTGCCGCTACTGATCAGCCCTGCAGCATCTCGCTGATCAGAAACGCCAGCTCGAGGGCCTGTTGGTTGTTCAGCCGCGGGTCGCAAGCGGACTCGTAGCGATAGGCCAAGTCGAGGTCGGCGATCTCCTGGGCGCCGCCGAGGCACTCGGTGACGTCCTCGCCGGTCAGCTCGATGTGCAGCCCGCCGGGGACTGAGCCCTCCGCCTGGTGGATCTCGAAGAAGGCCTTGACCTCGCTGAGCACGTCGGAGAATTGGCGGGTCTTGTACCCCGAGTCGGAGGTGAAGGTGTTGCCGTGCATCGGATCGCACGACCACACCACGTTCAACCCCCGCTCGCGCACGCCCCGGACCAGCTCGGGCAGCCGTTCTTCCACGTGGGCGGCGCCCAGCCGGCTGATCAGCATCAAGCGGCCGGGCTCGTTGTCGGGGTTGAGGCGCGCGGCCAGCGCCTCGACCTCCTCGAGGGTGCTCTTGGGCCCGAGCTTGACACCGACCGGGTTGCCGATCCCCGACAGGTAGTGCACGTGAGCGCCGCTCGGATCGCGGGTGCGCTCACCGGCCCACAGCAGATGCGCCGAGCAGTCGTACCAGCCACCGGTCAGCGAGTCCTGGCGGGTCAGCGCCTCTTCGTAGCCCAGCAACAGGGCCTCGTGGGAGGTGAAGAACTCCACGGTCTGGAACGTGGGGTCGTTGTCCACGTCCACCCCGCAGGCGCGCAGGAACGACAGGGCCCGGTCGATCTCGTCGGCGATGCGCTCGTAGCGCCGGCCCTGCGGGCTGGCGGCCACGAACTCCTGGTTCCACTGATGGACACGCTGCAGGTTGGCGAAGCCCCCGCGCGTGAACGCCCGCAGCAGGTTCAGCGTCGAGGCCGACTGGTGGTAGGTGCGCACGAGCCGGTCGGGATCCGGGGTGCGGGCATCGACGGTGAAGTCCACCGCGTTGACGGCGTCGCCCCGATAGGCGGGCAGCTCCACGCCGCCGATGGTCTCGGTGGGCTTCGAGCGCGGCTTGGCGAACTGCCCGGCGATGCGCCCGACCTTGACCACCGGCAGGCTGCCGCCGTAGGTCAGCACCACCGCCATCTGCAACAGCACCTTGAGCTTGTCGCGGATCTGATCGGCGCCGAAGGCCGAGAAGGTCTCGGCGCAGTCCCCGCCCTGCAGCAGGAACGCGTCGCCGGCGGCGACCTCGGCGAGCTTGGCGCGCAACGACCGGATCTCGCCCGCGAACACCAGCGGCGGCTGGGCGGCGATCTCGGCCAGGGCGGCGTCGAGCGAGCCGTCGCTGGGCCATTCGGGTTGTTGGGCGGCGGGAAGCCGTCGCCAGGAGTCCGGCGACCAGGCGGGCAGGTCGATGGCGGTCATGAGGGAAGCCAAATGGGTCGATGCGGGCAGGGGTTAAGCGGCCGCCACCGGCGGCGCGACCACCAAGGGTTCCACCCCGGCCACGCCGCTGCAAAGGCCGATCGAGAATTCGCCGGTCACCGCTAGGCTGCGCGCCCGCGCGCCCCGCGCGCAGGAAGCCCTGCCCCCGGACTCAGGAGCCTGCCCCCCATGGATGTGAGTGACGACGTCGTGGCGCTGGTGACCGGCGGGGCCTCCGGCCTCGGCCGGGCGACCGTCGAGGAGCTGCACGGCGCCGGAGCGGGGGTGGTGATCGCCGACCTGGCCTCCTCCGACGGTGCGTCGGTGGCCGATGCGCTCGGGGCGCGGGCGCGCTTCGCCGCCTGCGATGTCACCCGCGAAGAGGACGTGGCCGGCGCCGTGGCCACAGCCGCCGAGCTCGGACAGCTGCGCGTGGCGGTCAACTGCGCCGGGCTCGGCACAGCCGGACGCGTGTTGGGTCGCGACGGGCCGATGCCGCTCGAGCAGTTCGACGCCGTGGTGAGGGTGAACCTCATCGGCACGTTCAACGTGTTGCGCCTGGCCGCCGAAGCCATGGCGGCCGCCGGGCCGCTGGGCGAGGAGCGCGGGGTGATCATCAACACCGCCAGCGCCGCCGCCTTCGAGGGCCAGATCGGCCAGGCCGCCTACGCGGCCTCGAAAGGTGGCGTGGTGGGCATGACCCTGTCGGTGGCCCGCGATCTCGCGGGGCGGCAGGTGCGCAACGTCACGATCGCCCCCGGCCTGTTCGATACCCCGATGCTGGCGGGGCTTCCCGAGGACGTCCAGCAGTCGCTGGGGGAGCAGACGCCGCACCCGAGCCGCCTCGGCAAGCCGGAGGAGTACGCCGCGCTGGCGCGCCACATCGTGGAGAACCCGATGCTCAACGGATGCACGCTGCGGCTCGACGGCGCGTTGCGGATGGGCCCACGCTGAGGCGCGCCGCCGCCCGTGCTCGAAACGTCATGGCGGCGCGCCCGACCGCTATCCGACCTGGAACAGATCCGGCGCCCGACCGGGACCGGCGTGCTCGGCCTTGCCGACCTTTGTGAGCTTCCCCTCTTCGGTGAGGCGCGAGATGACCTGGTTCACGGTGCTGCGTGAGGCGCCGG
>CAYQMQ010000056.1:0-11319 GCA_964418395.1 uncultured Actinomycetota bacterium | reverse complement strand
CGTCAGCGAGGCCACCGGCTCGGACCAGGTGAGCTTCGAGGTCGAGACGACCGAGGAGGTCCACGTCAACAACGGCGTGGGAGACCGGATGGGCCGCGGCGTGCGGTGGGGCGATTGATCCCGTTGCCGTCCGCGCCCCTCCGGCGAGGGAGCTTGCCATGAGCGCGCCGCGCACCCTGTTCGACAAGGTCTGGGATCAGCACGTGGTCACCGCCGAGCGCGGCGGCGATCCGGCGCTGTTGTACATCGACCTGCACCTGGTCCACGAGGTCACCAGCCCGCAGGCCTTCGATGGCCTGCGCCTGGCCGGGCGGCCGGTCCGCCGCCCGGACCTGACGCTGGCGACGATGGATCACAACGTGCCGACCACCGACCCGTCGGTGCCGGTGGACGACGAGCTGTCGGCCAAGCAGATGCAGGTGTTGGAGGCCAACTGCGCCGAGTTCGGGATCCGGCTGCTGTCGCGCGGGTCGGCCAATCAGGGCATCGTGCACATGGTCGGCCCCGAGCTCGGGCTCACCCAGCCGGGCACGACGGTGGTGTGCGGCGACTCGCACACCGCCACGCACGGCGCGTTCGGCGCGTTGGCGTTCGGCATCGGCACCAGCGAGGTCGAGCACGTCCTGGCCACGCAGACGCTGTGGCAGGCGCGGCCCAAGACGATGGCGGTGGAGGTGGACGGCGAGCTGCCGTTCGGGGTGACCGCCAAGGACCTGATCCTGGCGGTCATCGCCGAGATCGGGGTCGAGGGCGGCGTGGGCCACGTCATCGAGTACCGCGGCGACGCGGTGGCGTCCCTGTCGATGGAGGGGCGCATGACGGTGTGCAACATGTCGATCGAAGCCGGGGCCCGCGCCGGGATGATCGCGCCGGACGAGACCACCTACGCGTGGCTGAAGGGCCGCCCGCACGCGCCGGCCCACTTCGACGCCGCAGTCGAGGCGTGGCGGGACCTGCCCACCGACGCGGACGCGACCTTCGACCGCGTGGTGCGCCTGGACGCCACGACCTTCGAGCCCACCGTCACGTGGGGCACCACCCCGGCGCAGAGCGTGCCGGTGGGCGGCCGGGTGCCCGCTCCGGCCGACACCCGCGACGCCGACCAGGCGCGGCGCGCCCTGAGCTACATGGGCCTCGACGGCGGCGAAGCGATCACCGACATCCCGATCGACCGCGTCTTTCTGGGCTCGTGCACCAACGCCCGGCTGTCCGACCTGCGGGCCGCCGCCCAGGTCGTGGCCGGGCGGCGCGTCGCCGAGGGCGTCCGGGCCATGGTCGTGCCGGGCTCGACGCTGGTGAAGAGCCAGGCCGAGGCCGAAGGGCTCGACCGGGTCTTCACCGACGCGGGGTTCGAGTGGCGCGAGGCGGGGTGCTCGATGTGTCTGGGCATGAACCCGGACGTGTTGCAACCCGGTGAGCGGTGCGCCTCCACCTCGAACCGCAACTTCGAGGGCCGGCAGGGCAAGGGTGGCCGCACCCACCTCGTGAGCCCCGAGATGGCGGCTGCCGCGGCGTTGCACGGCCACTTCGTGGACGTGCGCGAGGATCCGCGCGCCGGTGACGCCACCGAGATGCGCGGTCGGGAGCGGGCCTGATGGACCCGGTCACCGTGATCACCGGGACGATGGCGCCGCTGTATCGCGCCGACATCGACACCGACCAGATCATGCCCAAGCAGTTCCTCAAGCGGGTGGAGCGCACCGGCTTCGGCCAGTTCGTGTTCCACGACTGGCGCGAGGACCCCGGCTTCGTGCTCAACGACGAGCGCTACGCGAGCGCCAACGTGTTGGTCACGGGCCCGAACTTCGGGTCGGGCTCGTCGCGCGAGCACGCGCCGTGGGGGCTGCAACAGCACGGGTTCGACGCGATCGTCGCCCCCAGCTTCGCCGACATCTTCAAGACGAACTGCGCCAAGAACGGGCTGCTCACCGTCGAGCTCGACGAGGCGTTCGTGCGCGAGCTCGTGGCGCTGGCCGAGAGCGACCCGGCCGCCCGGATCCGCATCGACCTGCCGGAGCAAACCGTCGAGTCCGCCGCCGGGCTGGCCCGGTTCGACATCGATGCGTACACCAAGCACATGCTGGTCGAGGGGCTGGACCCGATCGGGCTGACGCTGCAGCACGAGCAGGCCATCGCCGCGTTCGAAGCCGACCGTCCCTCCCGGCTGCCCACGACCAGTTGACGCCGACGCCCGGTGGGCCCTGACCTCCTGATTGCCGGAAGTGGGTGCAAAACGGACCGAATCTGGTCTTGTTCGCACCCAGTCGACGACTGCTCCCGCAACTGGGTGCAGACCGGACCGAATATGGTCGTGGTTGCACCCGGTCCGTAGCGCGCGTGCCCTGTGGGGCGTCAGCCGACCACCCCGTCGGCGCGCAGCGCCGCGATCTGCTCAGCGGAGCGGCCGAGCTCGGCGAGGACCTCGTCGGTGTGGGCCCCGGGCGCCGGCGGCGGCGCCGACACCCCGCCCGGGGTGCGCGATAGCCGGGGAGCGGCTGCCGGCTGCCATCCGTCGGCGTCCTCGCGGCGCACGTAGGTGCCCCGATCGGCCAGATGCGGATGCTCGGGCGCCTCATCGAGCGTGAGGACCGGCACCACGCAGGCCTCGCTGCCGTCGAAGTGGGCGGCCCACGCCTCGCGGGACGCGCCCGCGAAGACCTCGGCGAGCCGTTGGCGCTGAGCCGGCCAGCGGTCGGGTTCGTGCTGAGGCCACTCGGACGGCTCGAGGCCGAGCCCCTCGAGCAGGGCGGCATAGAAGCGGGGCTCGAGGGCGGCGACCGCGACGAACCGGCCGTCGGCGCAGCGGTAGCAGCGGTAGAAGGGCGCGCCGCCGTCGAGCAGGTTGCCCTGCCGCTCTTCGCTCCAGGCGCCGACGGCTGCCATCCCGTGGAACATCGCCGTCTGGACGGCCACCCCGTCGACCATGGCCGCGTCGACCACCTGGCCCTGCCCGGAGACGCCGCGCTCGACCAGGGCGCTGAGGACGCCGGCCAGCAGCAGCATGCCGCCGCCGCCGAAGTCGGCCACGAGGTTGAGCGGCGGCGGCGGGGGACGGTCCGCCTCGCCGATCTGGCCCAATGGCCCAGCCACGGCCAGATAGGTCAGATCGTGGCCCACCCGGCCCGCCCACGGTCCGTCCTGTCCCCAGCCGGTCATGCGCCCGTACACCAACTGGGGGTTGACGGCATGGCAAGCCTCGGGGCCCGCCCCGAGCCGCTCGGCCACGCCAGGCCGGAACCCCTCGAGCAGCACATCGGCGCCGGCGGCGAGCTCGCGCACCAGCGCCGCGCCGGCGTCGGACTTGAGATCGACCCCGACCGAGCGGCGCCCGCGGCCCAGCAGGTCGCCGGCTGGTGGCAGCCCCGAGGCGCTGACGCCCGGACGGTCCACCCGCAGCACGCGCGCTCCGAGATCGGCCAGCATCATCCCGGCGAACGGGGCGGGCCCGATGCCCGCCAACTCCACGACGGTCAGCGACGAGAGCGGGCCGGTGGACACCTGTGGGCTCCTCGGTGGGGTCCCCGGTGGCACCATCGGGGGGAGAAAAGGCTCACAAAGGCCGCGTACGGGACATTGTCGCGTCACCGAGTGGGCCGCGGGTCGTTTTTCTAAGCAGATTCTGCGACGTGATGCAACACGAGAGTGACGATTCATACCAGACTAGTTGGCCTGCGCAGTCCGCACGACGATCCGCCCCGGTCGGGAGGGGCCCGACTCGCCGGGACGACGACTTCCACTGGAGACGAGGGGAATGGGCAAGCTGCAGACGGCGCTGGGCGAGCTCGGCGGCATCACCGCCATGGCCGTCGACGGCACGCTCAGCCTGCGTCGGCGCCCCTTCCAGTATCAGGAGTTCATCCGCCAGTGCTGGTTCATCACGAAGGTCTCGGCCATCCCGCTGGTGCTGATCTCGGTGCCGTTCGGGATGATCATCGCGTTGCACGTGGGCTCGTTCTTCCGCCAGCTCGGCGCCGAGTCCCAGATCGGCTCGGCGCTGCTGCTCGCCACCGTGCGCGAGCAGGCGCCGATCGCCACGACCCTGCTGATCGCGGGGGCCGGCGGAAGCGCCATGTGCGCCGATCTCGGCAGCCGGCGCATCCGCGACGAGATCTCGGCGATGGAGGTTATGGGCGTCGACCCGGTCCAGCGGCTGATCGGCCCTCGACTGCTCGCCGCCACGGTCTGCGCGGTGTTTTTCGTCTCGATCGTCGCCGTGGCCGGCATCCTCGGTGGATGGTACTTCGCCGTTCCGGTGCAAGGCGGCACGACCGGGGCGTACTTCGCCTCGCTGACCGCTCTCGCCCAAGTCGCCGACTTCTGGATGATGATCGTCAAGGCGATCGTGTTCGGCTTCATCGCCGGGGCCGTCGCGTGCTGGAAGGGCTTCACCGTCCAGGGCGGGGCCAAGGGGGTGGGCGACTCGGTGCAGGCCAGCGTCGTGATCACCTTCATCCTGTTGTTCTTTTGGAACTTCGTGATCACCGCCGCCTTCTTCAACCTCGTGCCGGGGGCGTGACCGTGGTGCCGGAGAGCTCGTCCTGATGGCCGCCCCACCGTCATCGTGGGTTCGGGTGGGACGCCGGGTCGGCGCGCCGTTCGAGAACCTGCACGACCAGCTCGCCTTCTACGCCGAGGCGCTGCGCAACATGCCGCGGGCGTTCCGCTACGGCGGGGTGATCATGCGCCTGATCTCCGACGTCGCCGTCGGCGCGGGGGCGTTGATCATCGGCGGGGGCATGTTCTTCGTGATCGGCTCGCTGGCGTTCTTCACCGGCACCGCCGTGGGCCTCGAGGGGTACGTGGGCCTGGAGCAGATCGGGGCGCAGGCCTACGTGGGGCTGGTCTCCAGCTTTGCCAACACCCGTGAGATCACCCCGCTCATCGCCGGGGTGGCGATGAGCGCGCAGATCGGCGCCGGGTTCACCGCCGAGCTCGGCGCGATGCGGATCAGCGAGGAGATCGACGCGCTCGAGGTGATGAGCGTGCCCTCGATCATCTATCTGGTCAGCACCCGGATCTGGTCGGCGCTGATCCTGGTGGTTCCGCTGTATCTCTTCGCCCTGTTCGCCAGCTACGAGGCGTCGCGCATCATGGTCACCCAGTACTACGACGTCTCGGCCGGCGCCTACGAGCACTACTTCAACCTGTTCCTGCCGACGGTCGACGTGCTGTACTCGCTGACCAAGGCGATCGTCTTCGTCGTCTTCGTGGTGCTCGTGCACTGCTACTACGGGTTCTATGCCTCCGGCGGCCCCGTCGGGGTGGGCGTGGCGGTGGGCCGGGCGATCCGCGTGTCGCTGGTCGGCGTGGTGCTGCTCAACCTGTTCATGTCCGTGCTGTTCTACGGCGGCCAAGAGACGGTGCGGATCGCCGGATGACCTCCATGTCCAGGCTGGAGCGCGTGACCACCGGGGCGCTGTTCACGGTGCTGCTGGCCGCCGTGGCCTATCTCGGTGGGCAATGGGCGCTGGGCGAGCTCGACGAGACCAACGTGGTCGAGGTCACCCTCGGCGAGATCGGCCAAGGCGTGGTCTCCGGCAGCGACGTGAAGATGCGCGGCGTGATCGTCGGCGAAGTGGGCGAGATCACGCTGGACGAGAACCTCAACGCCGTGGCCGAGCTCGTCCTCGAGCCGCCACATCAGGTGCCCGAGCGTGCCGAGTTCGCCATCACCGCCAAGACGCTGCTGGGCGAGAAGCAGGTCGACATCGTCTTCGACGGTGACTGGAAGGAGGGCCCGTTCCTCGCCGACGGCGCCCGCGTGGACGACCCCGACCGTGTCGTCGAGCTGCAGGACGTCCTGGCCGAGCTCACCGAGCTGTTCGACGCGA
The DNA here is from genome assembly GCA_964418395.1 of uncultured Actinomycetota bacterium. GTDB lineage: Bacteria > Actinomycetota > Nitriliruptoria > Euzebyales > Egibacteraceae > QS-5-72-10. Next base: position 5,488 of record CAYQMQ010000056.1, on the reverse strand, counting down.
TCGACCCCGACGACCTGGCGGTGCTGGTCACCGACGGGCTGGGCGCGTTCGACGGGCAGGGCCCGGCGATCGCCCGCTCGGTCGACGAGGGCGCCCGCGCGGCCGAGACCTTCGCCCGCAGCCTCGACGATCAGACCGCCGGCTTGCACGATCTCTCCCTCGTCGCCGACGAGCTGGGCCGGCGCGGTGGCGAGTTCAACCGCATGGCCGAGGAGCTGGTGGTGGGGCTGCCCACCCTGTCGGACAACCAGCCCGGCACCCGCCGGCTTCTGGACGAGCTGGCCCGCTTCGCGCCGGTGTTGGACGCAACGCTGACCGTCAACCGTCCCAGCATCGACCGGATGCTGGTCGAAGGCGACTCGGTCACCCGCATGCTGTTCGCTTATCGCCCGGAGGTCGGTGAGCTGGTCAGCGGCCTGGCCGACTACACCTCCAAGTGGGACACCGGCTTCGAGTCGGAGGCCACCACCGGCCCGGCCGCCCGCTTCATCGCCTTCATCGACGTGGGCCTGCAAGAGGTCTGTGCCGCCCCCGGCCTGGCAGAGATCCTGCCCGCCTGCGACGCCGGGGAGGCCGAGGGCCTGCCCGGCCCGGACGGTGAGGGCGGGCCAGCCCTGCCCGATCCGGAGTCGGTCGAGATCCCCGTCGGCGAGGTGGAGGTGCCGCCTGAGGCGGTCCGCCCCCAGGACCCCGACGCCCGTTCCCGCGACGGGGTGCCCGAGGTCATGGACCGCGCCCTGCGACCGGAGCGCCAGCAATGACCGACCGGTTGCCGGGGCTGAAGTTCATGCTGTTCATGCTGGTGTGTGTGGTGGCCGCCGGCTGGGTGCTGTCGGTCACCGGCAACTATCGGTGGCTGCCGCTGGTCACGCCCACGACCACCTACGAAGCTGAGCTGCGCGACGCGACGGGCCTGCGGGTCGGCGACGACGTGCGGCTGTCCGGCGTGCCCGTGGGTCGGGTGACTGACCTCACCGTGGAGCAGGGCACCCCCGTGGTCACGTTCTCCCTGCGTGACAAGGTTCAGCCCACCGACACGTGGGAGTCCGGGCCGCGGTGGCGCAACGTCACCGGCCAGCGCTACCTGTACCTGTACGACACCGGCGGCGGCGAGCCGCTGGAGCCCGGCGACCGCCTGCCGGTGGAGCGCAGCCGGACCGCGGCCGACATCGACCGGTTCCTGTCGCAGATCACCCCCCTGCTGCGTGCCATCGACGCCGAGCAGCAGAACAAGCTGGTGGGAGCGCTGAACACCGCGCTCATCGGCCGCGAGGAGCAGGTCCAGGAGCTGGTGGCCGATCTCGGCTCGCTGTCGCGCGAGGTCGCCGACACCGAGCCCCAGCTGCGCACCGTGCTGCGCGAGGGCAACGCGCTGCTGGCCGAGTACAACCGGCGCGAGGCCGAGCTCGATCAGTTCATCGACGATCTGGCGTCGGTCAGCGGCACGCTGCGGTCGCGCAACGACGAGCTGCTGGGCGCGGTCAGCGACATCGCCGAGGTGCAGCGGCGCTTCGGCGACCTGCTGCGCGACAACGACGCCCACCTGCGCGGGCTCATCGACGACACCGACGTGATCGTGGGCTCGATCGGCAACCAGTTGGACGACTTCGCCAGCTCCGTCGAGCTGTCCGGCGAGGGCTTTGCCACCTACATGCTGATCAGCCGGTGGGGGGAGTGGTTCAACGTCCGCGCGGTGGCGGTCATGGCCGCGATGGGCAACGAGGTGCTGTACTGCCAGACCGAGGGCGGCACCGCCTGCAACGAGCCCAACCTCGCGGGCCCGTCGCAGGCCGGCGGGGACCTCGGCGACGTGGCCGGTCACACCCTCGGGGAGCGCCGCGGCGCCCGCTGGGGTGAGGCCCTGCGGGCCGGCGCCATGTCGGCGCTGGGGGAGGACGGGCGCTGATGCAGCTCATCGAGCGCAGTCCCGTGACCATCGGCGTGGTGGCCGTGGCGCTGACCGCGGCGGTGACGGTGGCCGCTCTCATGGTGCAGCGCGTGCACCTGGTGGGGGGCTACGAGATCGTCGCCGAGTTCGCCGACGCCAGCGGTCTGCGGGAGGGCGACGCCGTGCTCATCTCCGGGGTGCGCGCCGGCCAGGTGGAATCGCTCGACATCGTCGGCGACCGGGTGGAGGCCACGCTGCGCATCGAGGACCACGAGCTCGGCGCGGACACGCGGGGGCGCATCATCGTGGAGACGCTGGTGGGCAAGCGCGGCGTGCAGCTCGATGCCGGCGAGGAGTTCTCCGACCCGCTGAGCGACGGCGACCGCATCCCGCTGGCGCGGACCACCCAGCCCCAGGACGTGCCCGACTTCGGTGACGCCTCCGAGGAGCTGCTGTCCGAGGTCGATTCGGAGGAGCTCAACCGGTTCGTCATCGCGCTCGACAGCGTGGTGCGTGGCCAACGCCAGGAGGTCGCCGACCTCATCGACGGCGGCACCGACCTGGCTCGCCTCGTCAACGATCAGGAGGGCGAGATCCGCGAGCTGTTGCAACAGCTGCGCGGGCTGGGTGAGACGTTGAACCGCCGCGATGACGAGCTCGTGGCGATCATCGACGACGTCGATGAGGCGCTGGGTCGGCTCAACGACCGTCGCGAAGATCTGCGGGCGCTGGTGCGGGAGACGCGAGCGACGTCGGCGCAGGCCGCCGACCTGGTCGGTGACAAACGTGGCGAGCTGGATGCGATCCTCAGCGACCTGCACGACATCACCGACGTGCTGCAGCGTCACCAGCTGGACCTCGCCGAGGGGTTGGGCTATGCGGGCGACGCCATCCTCGGCTTCGCCTCGGTGGCCCAGGCCCAAGGCCAGGTCGTGCCGTTCGGTCATGTGTTCGTGCAATCGCTCGGCCCGGCCGGAGTCGACGTGCTGGTCGGCTGCGGGGGTCTCCTCGACGCCCAGCTGGACCAGCTCTTCGGGCCCGACCCGCGTTCGTGCGCCGAGCAGGACGGCGAATCGGCTGACGTCGAGAAGGGTGACCCGCTCGTGCCGCCGGTGCTGGACGGCAACGGGGCTGCCGAGCCCGGCGGCGCGGGCAGCGACGGCCCCGCCGAGGGCGGCCCCGCCGAGGGCGACGTCGACGGCGGCGGGTTGGAACGGCTGATGGAGGGTCCGATGAGCGGCGGGGCCGGAGGTGAGCGCTGATGCGCCGGGTGGTGATCGCGCTCGTGGTGCTCGCGGTGGCCGGGCTCGCCGGCGGCTGCACGTCGCTCGGCGGTCAGGAGCCCACGCGGCTGAGCGCCGTGTTCGACCACACCACCAACCTGTTCGTGGGCTCGGAGGTGCGGGTGCTCGGCCTGCAGGTCGGCGAGGTGACGGGCCTGAAACCGCGCGGCGACGTCGTCGAGGTCGAGATGGTCGTCGACGCCGACCAGCCCCTGCCCGAGGACGTGTCGGCCCACATGGTGCCCAGCGCGCTGCTGGGCGAGCGCTTCGTCCAGCTCGACCCGCCGTACACCGACGGCCCCGAGCTCGCCGACGGTGCGGTCATCGGCAACGAGCGCACCACGCAGCCGGCCGAGATCGACGAGGTGTTGGCCAGCTTCGAGCGGTTCCTCGCCAGCCTCGACCGCGACGCCCTCGCCGACCTCATCGACGGCATGGCCGGGACGCTGTCCGGCCAGGGGGAGGGGCTCAACGAGCTCATCGACGAGGCGACCGAGACGACGCGGGTGCTCGCCGACGCCGGCGACGACCTCAACGCCGTCGTCGGCGAGTTCGCCGCCCTGAACGAGACCCTGGCCACCCGCGACGAGCGCATCGGCAGCACCCTCGAGGAGCTGTCGACCACGTTGAGCACCCTGGTCGAGGAACGCGACGAGATCATCGGCACCGTCGCCGAGCTCAACCGGCTGACCGCGGAGCTGCGCCCTCTGCTCGACGCCCACGATGACGAGCTCGTCACCGACATCGAACAGCTCACCACCACGCTGTCGACCGTGGAGCGCAACCTCGAGCGGCTCGGCGACACCACCCAGGGCGCCCGCGAGCTGTTCACCGGCACCGGCGAGGCGATCAACTTCGAGACCGCCCAGCTGAACCTGCACAACGAGACCGACGACATCGGCGGGCTCGCGGTGGATCGCGTGGTGCAGCGCCTCGTCGGCCTGTGCCTGCGCCTGGAGATCGACGAGTGCGCCGACGCGAGCTTCTTCGCCGAGGCGGTCCACGAGAGCGCCCACGATCGCGAGAACCTCCTCGCCAACCTCGGCGAGGTCATCGGCGAGCTGATCGGCGCGCTGCCCGAGGAGGCTCAGGACGAGCTCGGTGAGGAGGTCCCCGGCTCGTCACCCGACGAGGAGACCGGCACCGGCTCGGAGGACCCCGAGCCGGAACCGGAGCCCGACGACGACGACCAGCCCGACGACGACGGCGGCGCGCCGCCGGAGGACCCCGAGGAGGTCTTGGACGACCTGCTGGGAGGCCCGTCATGAGCCCCCGCTCCTGGCTGTGGCTGGCGATGCCGGCGTTGGTGGCGCTGGCGCTCGCCGGCTGCGGCGACGGCAGCTACGACGTCACCGCGACGTTCGACGACGTTTCCGACCTGACCACCAACGGCGCGGTCAAGATCGCCGACGTGAGGGTGGGCCGCATCGCCGACATCGAGCTGACCGAGGACAACCGCGCGCGGGCCACGCTGGAGCTCGACGGGGAGCACACCATCCCCCGCGAGGTCACCGCCCGGCTGCGCAAGACGAACGTGCTCGGCGAGCGCTACGTGGAGCTCGTGCCTGATCAGGAGGCCGACGGGCAGCTCGCCCACGGCGACGAGATCGCCGACACGGTGATCGTGCCCGAGATCGAGGAGGCGATCTTTACCGGCACCGAGATCGTGGCCGCGGTCTCCGTCGACGCGTTCGCCGGCTCGATCGCCGCCGGCGCGGAGGGGCTGGGCGGCCGCGGCGAAACGCTCGGCGGCGTGCTCGACGACCTCGGCGCGACCGTGTCCGAGTACGACGCCGCCAGCGATGACCTCGTGCGCCTCGTGGAAGGGCTGGAGGGCTTCGTGGGCGAGGCCGGCCCGGAAGCCGACCTGCACGGCGAGGCCCTCGCCGAGACGGCCCGCTTCTTCGAGGTCCTCGAGGAGGAGGATGATCGCCTCGTGGACGCCCTCGACGAGGCGCGATCCCTGGCCCGCACGGGCACCGACATCATGCGGGCCCACCGCCAGCGCATGGACGACGGCCTGCGCCGCCTCGACGGCGTCACCGACGAGGTCGTCGCCCAACGCGAAGACCTCAACCGGTTGTGGACCGAGATCCACGCCCACAACGCCCACACCTTCCCGGGGGTCAACTCCGAGTTCGCCCAGATCCTGTTGGACCTCGCCGTGTGCGGGGTAAACACCACCCCCGGCGACGCCGTCCGCGGCTGCGAGGACCCGCCGCAGGGCGGGCCCCGCCCGCAGCCGCGCCCGAGACAGGACCTGTAGATGCTGTCGCGCCGCGCCTTCGCCAACCTCGCCGCCGTCGCGCTGGCGTCG